>DATLZF010000406.1:0-7414 GCA_035574135.1 Candidatus Methylomirabilota bacterium | reverse complement strand
TTGTTGCGCAAGAATCGCCACGCCCGCGATCAACACCACCGCCGCGGCCGGCGCGCCGATCCAACCCAGCTTGCGCGACGAAATGCGGGCGGTAAGCCGCCGCAACGGGCTGACTTTGGGCGGCAGGAACTCGAACGGACTGCCCAGCCCCGTCAGGTGTCGGGCCGCCAGACTAAACGTCGGCGAAACGGTCGTCCCCGCCGGGGGGCGGCTGCGGAACTCATCCCCCACATAAGCGGTGATGTGCTCGAACTCGAGCCCCAACCGGCCGACGGCCGCGGCCAGATCGCGGGCCAGCTCCGCGGCCGCCTCGCCGTTGCCGTAGAGGCGGACCTTGCGGACGGTCTTGCGATAGGCATCGGACAACTGCCCGAGCGTAACGCGGATTTCCCGGATCACCACGGACGCAATGAGAACCTTGTGGGCCCCCTCCCAGTGAACGGCTTCCTCAATGGAACGCAGGGCCGCCACCCCACCGTGGCAGTTCACCTGCAATTCCACCGCCGTCTCGCCCAGGGTGAGGGCAATTAACCCGGTCGCGGAATCGCGCGCGGGATCAGCCAAAGCCGGCAAGCCGAAGCTGAAACTGACCGGCCGGAGCTGGGCGGCTTTCATCACCGCCTCCATTTGCAGGAGGTGGTTGCGCGGCACGGCCACCAGCGTGGCCAGCCGTTCGCCTGCCTCCGGACGGCAGAGGGAGGAGGCCAAGGCCAGCGCCTCGGGAGCGTAAGGGAAGCCGCGCTCGGCCTCGATCTCGAGAAAGCTGGCCAGGTCTGCCTCGGGCAGCTCGGGCACCGCCACCTGGAGCGTCAATGCCCAGCTCAACGGCACGCCCAGCACGCAGCGCCGCTCGCGCAGGCCGGCCTGGTCGAGGTTGTTGCGGATTTCGCGACCAACGAGTTCCGGATCGCCGTTCAACGGATTCAACGCCAGGGACGCGTGGAGCGTTTTCTGCACGAGCAGCGAGCCGTTGGAGCGGCGCAGGAGCACGCCGGTCAGCCGGCTGCCATCAAGACTCAAGCCGAGCATCGAAGATGGCGGACGTTTTTGGGACAGCAGTTGCATCATCGTAGATCCCGGGCCAGCAGCAACGAGTCGCGCACCCGGCTGCCCAGCGCCCAGCCGAGTGAAGTCAGGTCCTGGCGGTAGCGGATGACCGGGCCACCGGAACTCGTATCAACGATGAAGCGGGCCCGCCGGTAGCCGCGCCCGTGCTGGCCCACCGCCGCAATATCCGCGCTGAATTGGAAGCTGCGGCCGGTCAGCCACGGCCCGGCCAGCCGCACCCGGGCCAGGTCGTTCGTGGTCCAGCCGAGGGCGTCCGTCAGCCACGCCATGGAATTGAGCTGGCCCGGATTGGTGCGCCGGTGGGCGACGAGCGCCGAGGCGTACTCGGGCCCCAGGCCGGGCACACACGCCAGCACAGCCTCGCTGGCCGTGTTGACGTTGATGAGGCCGACGGTGTTCGTGCCGACCAGGTAACCCTCGATCTGAGTGAACTCGTCGCGAGTGATGCCGCTGACCACGTAAAACTCGAACACGCTGCCCACGCCCGCGCCCACACGGGCGAGAATCTCGTTGGCCCGGTCGGCGCTGAAATGGGTCTGGAGCAACGCCGCCAGTTGTTGGGGATTGTTGACGTTGGTGGCGAGGGCAGACTGCCGCGAGTGGACGGTGAGGTATTCAAGGAGCCCGGGATCGAGGCGACCGTCGCGGTTGTCGGCCGGCAGGGACACGTCGCCGTCGTTTTCATTCGGTTCCAGCGTGCCGTTGAGGTTCGCGTCATCGCCGAAGAGCAAATCCAGCGTCGCGCCGTGGACAAGACGGATTTCCGCCACGCTCTCGTAGTTGGTGTTCTTGCAGCGGTAAGGCGGGTTCCGCCGGAGATAGGTATCCGACTCGGCCCCGCCCTCGGTCACATCCTCGTTCGCGTCGCGCCAGTCGATCAAGGCGGCAGCCAGTTGCGGTGTCATGCGCGGAAGCACTTCGAGCATTTCGAGAGTCGCCACGTTGAGGTTGAGCTTCGACGCCTCGTCCACAAGGCCAAACGTCGGCCGGTCTGAGACCGCGTCGGCGTCCCCGCGCCCGATCAGCCAGAACAACGCGTCCCCCACCGGCACCGCCTCCGCGCGATAGTTGGCCGGATCGGGGATCTGCCCGGGCTCGGCCACGCGGCCGAGGACGTTGGTGAGATAGCGCACCGCCCCGAGGATGGCCTCTTCGGCGGCCAGGGAAGCGGTCCGATTGTCGGCCGCGCGGAGTTCGAGGGACATCGAGTGCGCGAAGTACAGCGCCAGCGTTACCAGACCGAACGCCACCCAGAGCACGATGATGAGCACGGAACCCGACGTCACGCGCGTCCCCGCCCGCAGAGTGCGCAGGTTTCGGATATTCACGCTGGCAGGGCGTCGGTTCACAAGGTCACGTCATTGGTGGCGGCACCGCCGACGAGGATCGGCACGACCAGTTCGACGGGGGGCGGCAAAGGCCGGCCGGATTCGGCAGCGGCCCGCTGGATCTGCACCTTGATGGCCACCGGCAGCCGGCTCGGTTCCGTGGTGGAATCCCACGAGTCCTTCCATTGCGTGCCGTCGCTGTAGGTGAAGTAGATCCCCTGCACACCGGTCAGGAGCGGCTGCACCGATGGCGGCTCCTGGAACGAAGGGAGGAGATTCCGCGTGACCGACCGGAAGAGATCGCTGCCAGCGGACCCATTGGTCGAGGCGGCCAGGAAGTAGGACACCCGCTGCACTTCGGCCCACGGCGACGTGTCGTCGAGCGCGCCGGTGGCGGTGTGGAACTCCGGGCTGCGCACCCCCGGCCGACTGGAGAGGCCGGTCGTGGGCAGGGCGCCGCGATTCGCCATGTCGCTCGAAGTCGCGGTGGGCGTGGTCTGCAGCTCGCCGAACAACACGCCGCCCGGCGGCACGAGCGCGGCGAGGTCGCGGCGCAAGTAGGCCAGGGTATGTTCCAGCGGCAGCGATTCGTCCAGGGTGGTGGCGGTCCGGTTGCGCAACCGGACGGCGCCGTAGAACACCGTGTTGATCGCCGCCAGCACGATGGCGAAGGCCGCCACGGCAATCAACAGCTCCAGCAGCGTGAAGCCGCTTCGCATCCGGACTGGGAGGCCGGGTTTCATCGGGTCGAAACATCCACCAGGGTGCTGAGGCGCACATCGTAGTCGCGGCCCTGGACGGTGTAGAACACCTCGGCCGTCACGAGCGTGAGCGTGTCCAGGGTCCAGGGCTCGGTGCGGAGGATCCACCGGTACTCGAAGGCATCCTCCGTGACGACCCCGCGCCGCGTCGTGCCGCGCGTCTGGCTGTTGGCGATCCACTCGTCCATGACGCGGGCGGCGACGCGGGCGGCGGCGTTCTTGCGCTGCCCGACCTGGCCCGCGAGGTTGGCGATGCGCAGTCCCTCGACAGCCGCCGGGATGACAATGGCCATGAACGCCAGCGCCGCGAGCACCTCGACAAGCGTGAAGGCCGCACGAGGCGACCTACCGCCAGTTGCTACGGGGTTCGACAAGGCGAATCTCATAATTGAGCCGGTTGGCACTCTGCGTGATCCAGATGGCCTGGTCCGGTTGTTGACGAATCTCGATGGTCTCCGGACTGGTGTCCTCAATGGCGCCGTCCGGCGCAAAGCGGATCCCGGGCTGGTTCAAGGCCGCCGCGGTCGCGCGTCGTTGCGGGCTCGCGGTTGAACGCGGAAGCGCCGGCGGGGACGAAAAGCGAAGTTCCAAGCCCTCGGCGAGATCGTACTCGACCGCTTTGCGATCCAGCTCCAGGTAACCGGGCTGGGCCTGGAGGCCGTACACCCCCTCGCGGGCGTCGAACCAGAGCACCATGGGAATGCCCTCGGTCACCGCCCGGCTCTGGCCGTAGCGGGTGAGCGAGAGGAGCCGGCGCGCCTCCGCGTCCAGCGTCCGGCCGTGGAAGAAGTTCTTCAGCGAAGGAAACGACACCCCGGCCACCACGAGCAGCAACGTCATCACGACGATCAACTCGATGAGCGTGAAGGCGCGCAGGGTGCCGGAGCGCTCACTTGCGGGTTTGCCAGTTGGTAATGTCATCTTCGGTGCCGGCGCGGCCGTCGGGTCCGACGGACGAAAGGTCATAGGAACTGGGATTATGCTTGCCGGGGCATTCGTAAACGTAGGGCCGGCCCCATGGGTCGTTGGGGATTTCGTTCTTCAGGTAGGGACCCTTCCAAGACTGGGCGTCGCGCGGCTGTTGGATCAGGTCGAGCAGGCCGTTCCTGCCCTTCGGGTAGTAGCCGTTGTCCACCTCGAAGGCGTCCAGGGCGGTGCCAAACGTGGCGATCTGCGATTGCGCGGCCGTCTGGCGCGCCTGTTCGGTGCGGCCAGAAAACTTCGGCACCACGATGGCCGCGAGCACACCGAGTATGACCAGCACCAGCAGCAGTTCGATCAGCGTGAAGGCCGGACTGAGGCGCCGCGCGCGGGGGCGGGAGGGATTGAAGTTCAAGTTTGGTTTCATGCGAGCCGGGGTTATTTGATGTGGTCCTGCAACGAAAAGATCGGGATGACCATCCCGATGAAAATGGTGCCGATGAAGCCAGCGATGAGAAAGAGCATGACCGGTTCGGCCAGCGCCACCGCCGCCTTCAACTGCCGGTCCAGATCGCCCTCGGTCACGTTGGCGATGCGCACCAACTCCTGGTCGAGCCGGCCGCTTTCTTCGGCCACCGCGATCATCTCGACCACGGAGCCGGGGAACAGCGCCGCGCAATCCGCCAGACTCGGCCCGAGTTGCTTGCCCTCCTTCACCCGCTCGATGGATTGCGCCACCGCGTCCACCAGCGCCTGGTTGCCGATGGAACGGCGGGCCACGTTCAGGCCGTTGATCAACGGCACGCCCGCGCCCAGGAGCGTGCCCAGCATGCGGCAGAAGCGGGCCATGGCAAACTGCGCCACCAGGGGCCCGACCACGGGCGCCCGCAGGATCAGGCCTTCCCACGTCCGGCGGCCCTCTTCGGAGACGAACCAACTGCGGACCATGTAGCCGACGAGGCCCAGCCCCACGAGGAACAGGGGGCCGTAGCTGCGCAGCAACTCGCTCGTCGAAACGATCACCTGCGTGAGCAAGGGCAACGACGCGCCGAAGCCGGCAAAGATCGACTGAAATCGGGGAATGAAGAACACCAGCAGGAACACCAGCACACCCAGCGCCAGCACGAGAAGGATGGTCGGGTAGAGCAGCGCGGTCATCACCTTCGACCGCATCTCCTTCTCCCGCGCTTGAAAGTCGGCGATCTGGTTCAACACCACGTCGAGAAACCCGCCCGTCTCGCCCGCCTCGACCATCGCGACGTACACTCGCGGAAAGGTCTCGGGAGATCGCGCCATCGCATCGGCCAGTGACATGCCATCGACCACCAGGTCGTGAATCTCGCGCCACTTGGCGGCGGCGGCCGGAACGGCGGCCTCCTTGCCCAGGATGACCAGAGCGCGGCTCAGGGGCACGCCCGCCGCGAGCAGGCTCGACAGAAGCCGGGTGAAGTTCTCCAGCATCCGCGGCGAAATCCTGTTCCCGCCGCCGAGGGAAAGCTTGAACGGGGCGGCCGGCGCGTCAGGCTTTTCGGATGCATTCTTCTCCGCGGCGGGCGCCCGGGCGGCGGGCCGGTCGGCTTTCGATTTCTTGCCCGGGTGCGGCTCGGTGAGCGTGATGGGTCTGAGGCCGCGCGCCTCCATCAGCCGGAACGCCTCCTGACGTCCGCCGGCGTCGATCTGCCCCTCGGCAATGCCGCCGTCGCTCTGGAGGGCTCGGTATTGAAATGTGGGCATGGCAACCGCGAGGTTCAGAGGACGCGCCGGACAGCACCCGCCCATGCGCCGGAAGCAGAGCAATGGCCTCCCAGACCCGACAGGCTCCCCAGGCAGGCCGGACCACGGCGGACCGGAGCGCCCGGGACGAACGGACCGGGACGGCCATGCCCCTCTGTGCGGAGCCGTTGCCCACCCGATGACCTACCGCCGAAAAGAGCGCTTGAACGCGCACTCCGGCGGGACCAGGTCGCCATCGGGAACTCGTGTCGGTTGGTGTGCATGCGGGGTAGTCTTTGCCAGCCTCGGGCTCAAGCTCGACTCAGGGCGATGCTGCCCACGCCGGCGTCCTCGCCGGCTTCGTTCATGGCAGCCTCGGCGACCTCCTTGGCCGTGGTGACGCTCAACACCTCCTCAAACGTGGTCACGCCCTGCCCCACCATCCGCCAGCCGTCCTCGGCCAGCGTGCGCATGCCGGCGCGACGGGCAGCCTCCCGGATTTGATCCGTCGAAGCGCTCTTCAGGATGAGCTGGCGAATCTCATTGTCGGTGTCCATCCACTCGAAGATGGCGTGGCGGCCGTGGAAACCGGTGTTCCGGCACTCGCGGCAGCCGACGGAGCGGAAGACGCGCGCCGTGGCCGGCAAACCCACCTGGATGCGCAGCGCCTCGGTGGTGGGCGAGTGGTCCTCCTGCTTGCAGTGGGCACACAGCACCCGCACGAGCCGTTGCGCCAGCACGGCCTCGAGCGAGGAGGCGACCAGGTAGGGCTCGACCCCCATGTCCACCAATCGTGTCACGGCGCCGGGAGCGTCGTTGGTGTGCAAAGTCGAGAAGACCAAATGGCCCGTGAGCGAGGCCTGCACGGCGATCTGCGCCGTCTCCTGATCGCGGATTTCACCGATGAGGATGACATCCGGGTCATGGCGCAGAATCGAGCGCAGACCACGGGCAAAGGTCAGCCCTGCCTTCTCGGACACCTGGATCTGGTTCACGCCCTTGAGCTGGTACTCAACCGGATCCTCGATGGTGATGATTTTACGGATGGAGTCGTTGATGGCGTTGAGCGCCGTGTAGAGCGTCGAGGTTTTGCCGCTGCCGGTGGGGCCGGTGACGAGGATGATGCCGTGGGGCAGCTCCAGCACGCGCTTGAAGCAGCGCATCTCACGTTCGGCCATGCCGAGGTCGCGCAACCCGCGCAACGCCGAGTTCTGGCGCAACAACCGCATCACCACCGCCTCGCCGTGCAACATCGGGATGACCGACACGCGAATGTCCACCTCCGCATTCTCGATGCGGATCTTGATGCGGCCATCCTGGGGCAGGCGCTTTTCGGCAATGTTCAGATGGCTGAGGATTTTGACGCGTGAGACGATGGCCGGCTGAAAGCGCTTGACCTGCGCCGGCACGGGGATGTCCTGCAGCACGCCGTCGATCCGGTAGCGGATGCGCAACTCGTCCTCGAAGGGTTCAAGGTGGATGTCGGATGCCCGCAACTCGATGGCATCCCGCAACACCTGGTTGACGAAGCGGATGATCGAGGCGTCTTCCGCCGCGCTGTCCAGATTGGTGTCATCCTGCTCGCCCTCGTCCACGACCTGGAAGGAGTTCTCCTCCTCCAGC
>DATLZF010000405.1:0-3159 GCA_035574135.1 Candidatus Methylomirabilota bacterium | reverse complement strand
CCACGTCTATCGAGTACACATCCGCCGGACTGCGCGCCGAACTCAGCGTAAAACCGAGCTCGCGGCCGTTGTTGTGCCACCGCAGCCCGCCGATCACCCCCGCAGGAAGAGGCGGCAGCCGCAGGTCTCGCCGCGTGGACGTATCCATCACATACAGCTTCGAAACGCCCTCTTCGTTGACCGTATAGGCCAGCCGGCGCCCGTCGCGCGAAAGGGCGATGTCGTCCACGTCCCAGTTCAGATCCGATCGCAGGATCTCGATCTTGCGCGAGCTCAGATCCATCCAGGCCGGCCGCAGGAATTCCGAGTCCCGGTCCGTGATCAGGTAGATCCCCTTGCCCTCGCGGTCGAAATATCCGCCGTGGTAGGCGGCCTTCTCGCCGGCCGGCGTCAGCAGCTCTTTGCGCCCGGCCTCATCCACCAGATACAGCGACGTGTCGCTGACCGAGCGGTACTCGCTCACCACCAGCCGCCTCTCGTCCGGCGAAAAATCCACCGCACTCCAGCCGCCGCCCTCCACCTCGAGCAGCAGCCGCGTGCTCGCCGGATCGGCCGGATCCGCAATCCAGATGTCGGTGTCCTTGCCGTTCCGGCGCGTGGAAGAATACGCAATCCGCCGCCCGCTCCGCGACCACACCAGCCCCGTGTTGCGCGACTTGCCGTCCGTCAGCAGCGCGATCGCGCCCGTCTTCAGATCCTGCCGGAACAACTGGAAGAACTCCGCTCCCCCGACGTCCTTGGCGAAGACGATCGCCTCTCCGGTGCGCGGATCGTACGATCCTCCCGCGACGCGGTCCGGGAAAAACGTCAGTTGCGTCCGCGCGCCGCCCGGCATCGCCACGCGGTGGATCTGCGGCACTTCGCCGAACCGCGTCGAGATCAACACCTCCCGCCGCACCGGATGCCAGTCCAGCAGAAACGCCGACCGGGCCTCACTGTAACGGTTCAGCTTCTCCATCAACGAGGCCGGAATCGGCGGAATGCCTTCCGCTTTGAGGTTGGAAGGAATCGGGACGACGGCGTCCCCGCACAGCACGGCGGCGAACACCGCCAGCCCGGCCGAAAACACAACGGCACGTCTCATTGGCAACCCTCCTCACACAGGCGGCCGGTCAACCCGTGGGGCTCTGCCGGCCGAGGATCTCCAGATACCGCGCCACCGTCTCGATGCCGCGGTAAAAATTCGGCAGATGAAACTTCTCGTTCGGCGCATGCAGGTTGTCATCCGGAAGGCCGAAACCCATCAGCACGCTGGGAATGCCCAGGTACCGGTCAAACAGGCCCACGATCGGAATCGAGCCGCCCGAACGCACGTAAACCGTCTTGCCCCCGAACACTTCCTCCAGCGCCTGAGCCGCCGCCCGCAGGAACGGGTTTTCCGGATCCACCAGCGAAGGCGCGGCCCCATGGATCAGGCGCACCTCGACCCTCACGCCTCGCGGCCGCGCCGCTTCCACCGCCGACCGGAACTGCTCGAACGCCTCTTCCGGCCGCTGGTCCGGCACCAGCCGCATGCTGATCTTGGCCACGGCCCGGGCCGGGATCACCGTCTTGGCCCCTTCGCCCGTGAACCCTCCGCGGATGCCGTGCGCCTCCAGCGTGGGGCGCGCCCACAGCCGCTCGAACAGCGGCACTCCCGGCTCGCCCACCAGCTCCGGCGCGCCGACCTCTTTTTCCCGATACTCTTCTTCGTCGAACGGAAGCCGGGCCCACGCCTCCCGCTCCTTCGGGGAAGGCGGCAGCACGCGGTCGTAAAAGCCCGGAATCCGAATCCGCCCGTCACGGTCTTTCAGTGCGCACAAGATCTCGGCCGCCGCCTGGATCGGATTCGGGGCCGCACCGCCGTAGACACCCGAATGCAGATCGTGCGAGGCCCCCTGCACCTCCACCTCGGTGTACACAATGCCCCGCAGCCCCACGCACAAAGTCGGCAGGCCGGGTGCGAACATCTCGGTGTCGCAGATCAACGCCGCATCCGCCCGCAGCCGCGGCGGCCGGCTCGCCACATAGCGCTCGATGTGTCCTCCCCCGACCTCCTCCTCCCCCTCGATCAGAAAGTTCACGTTGACCGGCAGGCTCCCCCGGGTCTTCAGAAACCCTTCCACCGCTTTGATGAGGATGTACGTCTGTCCTTTGTCATCCGAGGCGCCCCGGGCAAAGATGTCGTCGCCGCGGACGGCCGGTTCAAACGGCGGAGACTTCCACTCCTCCAGCGGATCCGGCGGCTGCACGTCGTAGTGCCCGTACAGCAGCAGCGTCGGCTTGCCCGGCGCACCGGTCCACTCCCCGTAAACCAGCGGATGCCCCGGACCCTAGATCAGCTCCACCTCCCGCAGCCCCGCCCGCCGCAGCTCGTCCGCCACAAACTCCGCCGCCCGCCGGATGTCGGCTTTGTGCTCCGCGAGCGTGCTGATGCTGGGAATCCTCAGAAAGGTTTTCAGACCTTCCAGAAACGCGTCCCGGTGCTCCTGATAGTAGTTCATCCTCAGCCAGTGTAATCCCCGCCGGCCTGCCGTGCGGGATCCAGCAGGCGCTCCAGTTCCTCCTCGCCGAGACCGCTCTGCTCGCGCGCCACCTCCCGGATGGTGCGGCCCGAGCGCGCGGCTTCCGCGGCAATCTCCGCAGCCCGGTCGTATCCGATCGCCGGAACCAGCGCCGTCGCCAGAGCCAGCGACTGTTCGACCAGCGCCCCGATGCGCGCCCGGTCCGCCTCGATCCCCCGCACGCACTTCTCCGCGAAGTTGCGCGAAGCCGCCGCCAGCAGCCCGATCGAATCCAGAAGATCGTAGGCCATCAGCGGCATCATCGTGTTCAGCTCGAAGTTGCCGCCTGCCGCGCACCACGCGATGGCCGCATCGTGTCCGATCACCTGCGCACACACCATCAGCACGCTCTCCGCAATGACCGGATTCACTTTGCCCGGCATGATGCTCGAGCCCGGCTGCACCGCTGGCAGCTTCAGTTCCCCCAGACCGCAACGGGGCCCGGAAGCCAGCCACCGGATGTCGTTGGCGATTTTCGCGAGCGCCACGGCGTAGCCCCGCAGCGCACCGCTCAGCTGCAAGGCCGCATCCCGCGCCGCCTGGGCCTCGAACCGGTTCCGCGGCTCGCGCAACGGCAGGCCGGTGCGCTCGGCCAGAATCCGAATCGCGCGCTTGC
>DATLZF010000404.1:0-4229 GCA_035574135.1 Candidatus Methylomirabilota bacterium | reverse complement strand
CCGCCATCACCGCCGATTAAACCGGCTCAACTCGGCGGCGCCGCGTGCCGCCGGGCCTTGTCCAGCACCTCGTCGTGCGCCGTCGGCTCGTATTCGTAGTCGTCCGGCTCGACGTAATCCTTGCGCATCGGATGGTCCTTGAAGCCATCCCACATGAGGATGCGTCGGAGGTCGGGATGGCCCTCGAAGTGGATGCCGAAAAGGTCGTAGATCTCGCGTTCCTGAAACTCGCAACTGCGCCACACCGGCGTGAGCGACGGCAGGCGCACCTGATCCGTGCGGTTGGCCGTGCGCATCCGCAGGATCACCGGGCCGTGCTTCCTGGCCATTGAGTAGAGGTGGTACACGGCTTCAAGAAAACCCGGCCGCCGGGTCTTGCGGACTTCCTCCACTTCTTTCTCCACCCCGTCCACGAACTTGCGAACCTTGATCTTCTCCGTCAGTTCCTGGTCCGGCCAGTCCACACCCGTCGCGTTCGAGCAGTAATCCAAGCGGAGCCCCGGATCATCCCGCAGCCAGCGGGCAACGGCAACGGCGTGCGCGGGAGCCACCAGGAGGGAACGCTGCCCGGCAGGACTTTCGTTGGGCAGAATCGTGATCGGCGCTCCGGGCAGGGCAGCTTGCAGGCGGGCCTGAATCTCTTCGAGCGATTCCATACCGCCTTACTTGCCGATGCAGTAGAGCCGAGTGCCCGTGCGAATGAAGAGCTGGCCCTGGGAGATTGCGATGCTGGATCGCAGGTCCTTGTCGCCCTCGTCGCCCATCGCCGCCGTGTGCAACACCTTGAACTCGTCGCCGGCGGCCATGACGAACACGTCGCCGCGATGGTTCATGACGTAAATCTTGTCGCCGGCGGCCGTGGGCGAGGCCTCGATCTTGGCCCGGCTGTCGATGGCGCCGGTCCAGTGGATCCGGCCCGTGGCCGGATCGATGCGGGAAAGGTTCCTCTTGTCGCTGTTGAGAACATAGAACCACCCTTTGTAGAAGAGCGGGGTGGAGACGTCCGCCGACACGTCGCGATGTTCGCGGGTGGTCCAGGCCAGCGCCGAGTCATTGGTGAACGCGCCGTTCTGCCCCCCCTTGACAGCGAACACCGGCGCGCCCTTGGGCCCACAGGCCAGCGCCACGTTGCCGCCCGCCACCGGCGACGGCACCAAGCGCCAATGGGTGATGCGGGTAGGATTCCAAGTGCCCCAGCGCCAGAGTTCTTTGCCCGTAACCGGATCATGCCCCGAGATGCAGTCGCCGCCGGCGATGAGGATTTCCTGTCGCCCGGCCAGTTGAGCCGGCACAGGAGTGCTGAAGGCTTCGAGCGATTCCTGGCGAGCCTCGGACGGACGAATGTGTTTCCAGAGTTCCTTGCCGCTCTTCGGATCGAGGGCGAGCAGATAGGACTCGTTGGGGCCATCGCTGCGCCCACGGCCGTTGACCGGCACATCGCGCTGGAGCACCTGCATGTAAAGCCGGCCGTCGTGCAGCAGCGGACTGGAGGAGAACGTCCAGAGAAACGCGAACGGGCCGTAGTCCTTTTGCAGGTTGCGGGACCACAGCTTCTGACCGGCGAAGTCGAAGGCCACCAAATCACCGGTGCCATAGAAGAACACCACCCGTTGTCCGTCCGTGGCAGGCGACGGCGAGGCATAGTTGCTCCGGTCATCCTGACCGAACGCCGGAGCCACCTCATGCTTCCAGAGCAGCTTGCCCGTCTTGCGATCGAGGGCCATCGCCAGAATGCTGCGCGCCTGGCGATCGGTGGAACTCACGAAGACATGGTCGCCCCAAACCACGGGCGTGGCCGCGGCCGGCCCCGGCAGGTCCGCGGCCCACTTCACATGCTCCGTCTTGCTGAACGCCGCAGGCACGTCCGACTCGGGCGACGAGCCATCGAAGGCCGGCCCCCGCCACTGCGGCCAGTTTGCGGCCGGGAGCATCGGGACATGGATCGCGACGGCGGTGGCGGACAACAGGGCAAGAATGGAATGGCGCATAGCTCCGTAGTTCAAGGTTCGTGCAACAGCAGTGCCGGGCATGTAACCGGGGCGTTGGACGCAAGACAAGCCGGTTCGATTGAAACTTTTAGCGGCCGGCGCGAAGCCGGACGGCCTCTCCGTTTCGCGCCGCATCTGTTCCGGCCAGGCCGGGTCAGGCTCCGGCCACCGCTCCACCCCCCCCGGGCCCGGCATCGTTTGAATAGACAGCCGGCGCGATTCGTTGGATTCTCCGGATACCATGTGCAGTCGGGCTCACCATCAAGCCAGCCGGCTGGTTACCGTGCTGGTCGCAATACTGGCTGTTGCCACTGATCGCGCCTCGCTTGCCGCCGAAGGACCCGTGTCTTTTCGCCGGGACGTGATGGCGGTGTTGTCCAAAGCCGGCTGCAACAGCGGTCCGTGCCACGGCAATCAGAACGGCAAGGCCGGCTTCAAGCTTTCCTTGCGCGGCGAGGACCCGGACGGCGATTACGCCGCGCTCACGCGCGAACTGGGCGGCCGGAGAACCAATCCCTTCGAGCCGGATGAGAGTCTTGTCCTCCTCAAGGCCACGGCCCGGCTGGCGCACGAGGGCGGCCTGCGTTTCCGACCCGACACTCCCGAATACACACTGCTGCGCGCGTGGATCGAAGCCGGAACGCCGGACGACCCGCCGGACGCACCCCGGCTCCAGCGCTTGGAGGTTTCGCCAACGGAAACCACGTTGATCGAACCGGACGGTGAGGTCCAAATTCGAGTCCGGGCGGTGTTTTCCGACGGCAGCCGGCGCGATGTGCGGAGGCTGGCCGTGTTCGAGCCGGTCCACCGCCACGCCACCGTTTCGCCGGACGGCACGGTGCGCCGGGCACGCTTTGGCGAAGAAACCATATTGGTGCGCTACCTCGATCAACAGGTGCCGGTGCAGGTGACGTTCGTTCCGCGGCGGCCGGGCTTCAAGTGGAGTCACCCCCGGGAAAACAACTATGTGGACACCGAGATCTTCGCCAAGTTGCGGCGATTGCGGATGAATCCCTCATCGGACTGCGACGACCTGGTGTTCCTCCGCCGGGTCTCGCTGGACTTGTTGGGGGTGCCGCCCACGGGTGCCGAAGCGCGAAGGTTCGCCGCCGATCCAAGCCCGGACAAACGGGCGCGGCTGGTGGAAGAGCTCCTGCACCGGCCCGAGTTCGCGGACTTCTGGGCGCTCAAGTGGTCCGACGTGCTCCGCAACGAGGAAAAGGTGCTCGATCCCAAGGGCACGAAGCTCTTCCACCGCTGGGTACGGGACAGCTTGGCGGCCAACAAACCGCTGGATCAGTTCGCGCGGGAATTGGTGGCCGGCACCGGCAGCACCTACACGAACCCGCCCGCCAACTTCTACCGCGCCCTCCGGGATCCAACCGCCCGCTCGGAGGCCGTGGCTCAACTGTTTCTCGGCACGCGGCTGGGCTGCGCCCGATGTCACAACCACCCCTTCGACCGCTGGACCCAGACCGACTACTACGACTGGGCCGACGTGTTCGCCGGCGTGCAGTATCGAATCGTCGAGAACACCCGCCGCGATGGGCTCGACACGCATGAGTTCGTCGGTGAGCAGATCGTTTTCGAGAGCGGCGAGGGTCGGGTGAAGAACCCGCGCACGGGCCGTCCCGCCCAAGCCCGGCTGCTGGGTACGGACACGCCCATGACGCTGGCCGTGCTGGAGCCACCGGCCGCGCCGAAGGGCCCGCCCGGGTCCGCCCCTCCCGCTTCCGCACGCCTCGAGAAACTGGCCGCCTGGCTGACGGGGCCGGAGAACGGCCAATTTGCCAGGGCTCAGGTCAATCGTGTGTGGTTCCATCTCATGGGGCGGGGCCTCGTCGAACCCATCGACGACTTCCGGGCCACCAATCCGGCCTCGCATCCCGGCCTGCTGGATCGACTGGCGATGGACTTCGCCCGGCACAAGTTCGACCTGCGCTGGCTGCTGCGGTTCCTCATGAGCTCGCGGACCTACCAACTGTCATCGGCCCCCACGCCCGACAACGCCGAGGATGAGGTCAATTACTCGCACGTGCTGCCGCGACGGCTCACGGCGGAGCAGTTGCTCGACGCCCAGCACCAGGCACTCGGCCTGCCCGCGGAGTTCCAGGGCCAGCCGGTGGGCATCCGCGCCAGTCAACTCCCCGAAGGCTCGCCCGTGCGCCGTAACGAACTGCGCTCCGGCAGTCCCGAGAAATTCCTGGCATTGTTTGGCAAGCCCGCTCGCCTGCTCACCTG
>DATLZF010000403.1:0-2523 GCA_035574135.1 Candidatus Methylomirabilota bacterium | reverse complement strand
AAGCCCACGAAGTGCGTTCCGGAGTAGAAGGACAGGAGCGGCACGGCGCCCTGGCCCGCTCCGGAGCGCAGCACCTGACGGGTGACGCCGGTCCCGGGGGTTGCGTCGTAGACCTCCCAGGTCGCGCCGGGTGAAAACGCGGTGGGCCCCACGCCGGTGAAGCCGCCCAGCGTGTGGAGGTTAGGCGCTCCGCCGCCGCTGCCGCCGGCCGCAGGCGCGGCGGCCCGCACCTGGCCCACCCGCAGCGGGCTGCCGCTTACGGGCACCACCCACGTTTCGGTGTAGGAGCGCTTGCCATCCAGCAAGTAGGTAACGACATAACTCGTACCCGCCGGGTTCGGCGCGAGGTCCACGCGCAGGACCCCGTTGACGATACGCAGCGTCAGAGAATTGGCCGCCACCGCCGATCCATCTCCCGCCGTGAACCCGTTCCATTGAATCGTGATCTGTCCGTTCGCCAGCGTACCATTGGCGTTGAACAGTGTATCTTGAATACTGGTCCTGGTGATCCCGCGTAGGGCCATTGTCCAGCAAACAGCTACGGCGAGCAACGCCCATGCCAATCGCGCCAACCACATCTTTCGGCCTCCAAAAAGAAAAAGCCCGAGCCGTAACGGGCCCGGGTCTGAAGAAATCCCGGAGAAAACTCTCTCTACTGTCTAGTGTAAGGCCAGGTTGTACACTTTTTGCGGGTGGATTTCGCTAGGTTGTTGATTTTACGCTACAAATTTTTTGAGAATTCCTGTGACTGGCTTCTTGCCGGAGACGGAAAATGGCGGTTCCAGGGCCGGTCCAACGGTGTGGTCAACGACCAGAGAACCGGCGGCGGTCAAGGCTACGAGGGCGGGATCTGAGGACGGGCGAAGTCACGGGTTCGAAGCAGGGGCGGTCCACCGATCACCGCAGCCACACCGTCTCGCCCGACGCCGCCGCTTCGTAGCCGGTGAGCGCCAGGTGCAGTACTTCTCGGGCATGCATAACAGCGTCGTAGCTGCGGACGCCCGACCGGATGTCGTCCACGAACCGGCTCAGGTGCGTGGCCGTGGCCGAGGCAAAGGCGGGACGCCTCTCCCGCACGTAGCACACGGACCTGCCGCCGGACTCGGCGCGGGCCTCGCCCCCGCGCACGAAACTCAGGCGCGCCACCGGTCGTCCGGCGCGGCTGGACCACTCGATGGCGGCGCGCGCCACCCCGCCCAGCGACAGTCGCAGCGACGCCTTCTCGCAGTCGAGACGCATTTCCAGATAGCGCTCCGGCGCCTGGCTGATGCGGTTCAGCGCAACGGTGGCCAGGCGGTCCTCGGGGAAGCGCAGCGTCATCTGGACCAGCACGTCGCTCGTGTACGCCGGATGCGCGCGCGGAATGTTGGCCGTCAGGGCCTCGGGCAGCGCGTCGAAGAAGAAGCAGATCAGGTCGAGGGCGTGCGTGCCGAACTCGTAGAGCGTGGAACGCCGCAAAGCCGCACGCCAGGGAACCTTTTCCACCGAGGGCGGATGGAACATCTGCTGCCAGCACTGGATGAAATAGAGCCGCCCGAAATCGCCCCGGGCGAGCCGCTCCCGGGTTCGGCGGTAGATCGGCATGTAGCGGTACTGGTTGTTGACCGCGATGACGAGGTTGCGCTCCCGGGCGCAGGCAATGACGCGGTCGGCTTCCTCCAGGGTCCGCATGAAGGGCTTCTCACAGAAGACGTGCGCGCCGTGCTCCAGGGCGGCCAGGCACAGGTCGTGATGGGAGTCGGGCGGCGTGCCGATCATGACCGCGTCGGGCTTCTCGCGGTCGAGGAGCGTGACCGCGTCCGGGTAGACGGCCCGGAGGCCGAACTTTCCAGCCATGCGCCGCCGGGTTTCCTCGTGGGTCTCGCAGGCGCCGGCGATCTCCACGCCGGCGACGGCGCGGCAGGCGGGAATATGAATACGCTCGGCCACCCCGCCCAGGCCGGCGATGGCGATGCGGGTCAAGAGGCTATAATAGCAACGCGCTTGACCACCCACCTGTGTTGTCCCGTGTGCCGGTGCGACCTGGAACACCTGCCGGATGGCTATGAGTGCCGGACCTGCCGCCGGCTCTACCCCGTCGTCCTGGGTATCCCGGATTTCCGAGTCGCGCCTCCCGCGCACTTCAACGCCGCGGCCGACCTGGAGACGGCGCGCCTGCTGGCCGAGGAGGAGCACGAACTGGATTTCGAGGGCCTCCTGCATCTCTACTACAAACTGCGTCCCGAGGTCTCCGGCGAGCTCCACGCGGCCCACCTGGCTCACCTGGCGGGCGAGAGCGACCAAGCGCAGGCCGCTCTGGACCTGATCGAAGAACGCCGTCCTTTCGAGCCGGGGGACGCGGTCCTGGAGGTCGGCTGCGGGTTCGGCCAATACCTGGCGGCGGCGGGCGAGCGGGTCGAGCACGTCGCCGGCGTGGATCTTGCTTTGCCGTTTCTGATTCTGACGCGAAAAAGGCTGGGCGGGCGCGGCCTGCTGGCGGCGGCGGAGGCCGAGCGCCTGCCTTTCCGCGAGGCCAGTTTCGCG
>DATLZF010000402.1:0-3042 GCA_035574135.1 Candidatus Methylomirabilota bacterium | reverse complement strand
CGACGCTGCCGGATCCGCGATTGATGAACGCAATGAGGTCTTCCTTGGACGGGAGAGTTGGGGTGCTTCTTGCCACGACCGCCGCGATTCACACCGAGATCAATAGCCTGAAGCTAGGCATACGCGGGTGCGATCGCCAGTCGCAAATCCATCCTATTGCGCGACTTTCCGCTTTCTGGCGCCCTTGGCAGCAGCCTTGGCAGCGGGCTTGGGAACGGACTTGGGTGCCATCCTGGCAGGGGGCGCGTGCGGCGGCGCCTTGGACGCGGCGGCGCGGGGACGGCTCGGCCGCCGCGGCGGTTTCTTGCCGGTCCCGGCCCCGCGCGCGGCACGCGCATCGAGAAGCGGCAGGGCCTGTTCGAGGGTCACGGTCTCGGGCGCCAGGTCTGATGGCAGCGTGGCATTGACGCCCTCATGGCTCACATATGGCCCGTAGCGGCCGTTCCTGACCACGACCGGCCCGCCCTTGTCGGGATGCTCCCCGAGCACGCGCCCCGGATCCGCGCCAAAGCGCCGACCGCGGCCGGGCCTGAGCTTCTTCTCCGCGATCAGCGTCACCGCGCGGTTGAGTCCGATCGTCAGGACGTCGTCGCCGCTTTCGAGATTGGCGTAGGTTTTCCCGTGCTGGACATAAGGACCGAACCGGCCGATGCCCGCCAGGATCGGCTGGCCATCCTCCGGATGTCTGCCGATCTCCCGCGGCAGGGACAGCAGCCCCAGGGCCCGTTCGAGATCGATTTCGTCCGCTGATATGCCTTTGGGAACGCCGGCACGCTTGGGCTTCTCCCCGTTGACCGCCTCGCCGAGTTGGATGTAGGGGCCGAAGCGTCCCGAGCGCAGGGTAACTTCGAGACCGGTCGCAGGATCCTCGCCGAGCTTTTTCATCCCGCCGTCCGGGGCCCCATTGCCGCCGTTGGAAAGCTGGCGCGTATAGCGGCAGTCCGGATAATTCGAGCAGCCAACGAAACCGCCGAACTTTCCAAGCTTGAGCGAAAGCCGCCCGGTACCGCAGTTGGGACATTTGCGCGGGTCGACGCCGTCGCTGCGCGCCGGAAACAGGTGGGGGCTCAGCATCTCGTCGAGCGCGTCCACCACCTGCGCCACCCGCAGCTCCTTGATGTCTCCGACGGCGTTGGTGAACTCTCGCCAGAAATCGCGCAGCAGCTCGCGCCACGCGATCTCGTTGTTGGCGATGCGGTCGAGCTGTTCTTCCAGGTCGGCGGTGAAGCCGTATTCGACGTAGCGCGCAAAGAAACTCTCGAGAAATGCCGTCAGCACCCGGCCCTTGTCTTCGGGCACGAGGCGCCGTCGGTCGATGCGCACATAACCTCGGTCCTTGAGCACCTGAAGGATCGACGCATAGGTGGACGGTCGGCCAATACCGAGCTCCTCCATGCGTTTGACGAGCGAGGCCTCTGAATAGCGCGGCGGCGGTTCGGTGAAGTGCTGGCTTGCCGTGATCGACCGCCGGTCAAGGCGCTCGCCCCGATTGATCTCGGGCAGCCGCCGCGATTCCTCGCTGTCCTCCGCGTCGGGAGCGAGGTCATCCTGATCCTCATGATAGAGCCGAAGAAAGCCATCGAACTTGATCACCTGACCGGTCGCCCGCAGGTCAAGCGTGCGGCCGCCGACAAGCGCCGTGATGTCCACGGTGGTGCGCTCCAACTCCGCAGACTGCATCTGACAGGCCACAGCGCGGTTCCAGATCAGCTCGTAGAGCTTTGCCTGATCGGTGTCGACGACGCGCGCAACGTCGCGCGGGCTGCGGGTCACGTCGGTGGGCCGGATCGCTTCGTGAGCTTCCTGCGCGCTCTTGGACTTGGCCTGATATCGGCGCGCGGATTCCGGAACGTAGGCGTGGCCGTAGTTTTTGCCGATCAGACTCCGGATGGCGCTTACGGCCTCCGGATCCATGTCGACGCCGTCGGTCCGCATGTAGGTGATGAGACCCACCGTTTCGCTGCCGTATTCCACGCCTTCGTACAGCCGCTGTGCCAGCCGCATCGTGTGGGCAGGTGCAAACCCCAGCTTGCGGCTCGCCTCCTGCTGTAGCGTCGAGGTGGTAAATGGGGGAGGGGGATTGCGGCGCGCGGGCTTGGCTTCCACTGCGGCCACCGAATAGGCGGCGCCCTCCAAGGCCCGTTTGAACGCTTCAGCGTCGGAGCCGGAGCCGATGTCAAGTCGCTGAATCTTGCGGCCGTCGGCCCCGACCAGGCGCGCCTCGAAAGTATCGCCCCGCGGCGTGGCCAACGTTGCCACCAGCGACCAGTATTCCCTTGGAACGAACTTCTCGATTTCCAACTCGCGGTCACAGACCAGCCGCAGTGCCACCGACTGGACGCGGCCGGCCGAGCGGGCGCCCGGGAGTTTGCGCCACAGCACTGGGGACAGAGTGAACCCGACGAGGTAATCAAGCGCCCTGCGGGCGAGATAGGCGTCGACGAGTGCGCCGTCGATGGCGCGCGGGTGCTTCATCGCATCGAGAACGGCCTGCTTGGTAATGGCGTTGAACACCACGCGCTCGACCGTCTGCTTCTTCAGCGCGTTTTTTTCCTTGAGCACCTCCAAGACGTGCCAAGAGATCGCTTCGCCCTCGCGGTCGGGGTCGGTCGCCAGAATCAGCTTGTCCGCCCCCTTCACCGCCCGGGCGATGTCGTTCAGGCGCTTGCGGGATTTGTCGTCCACCTCCCAGATCATCCGGAAATCGGCCTCGGGATCGACGGACCCGTCCTTGGCCGGCAAGTCCCGGACATGGCCAAAAGAGGCCAAGACCTCGTAGCCGGAGCCAAGGTATTTGTTGATGGTCTTGGCCTTGGCCGGCGATTCAACAACGACGATATTCATTGAATTCCATTGTGTTAGCGGCCGAATCTGACCCAGCAGGGTCGGACTCGGCCACGTCCCTGGCCCGCAACATGGGGAGGGTCCTCCCCGCTGTCAAACAGGGAATCAACCCCGAAACGCCCCGCGAGGCTCGCAGGAGAGGGTTAAATAAGGACCCGCACGGCAATTCTGTGGTCACAACTGAAAGGTGAGCGCGAT
>DATLZF010000401.1:0-3184 GCA_035574135.1 Candidatus Methylomirabilota bacterium | reverse complement strand
TTTATCGGGGAACGGAGTGCGGGCCGCGCCGTCGGGGTTTCCCGTACCGGGGTCGTAGATGGTGGTGGGCGAGGCGCTGAGGTCGCCGGCCCGGAACTCCATGGTCGGAATAGTGGCGCGATTGATGTCGCCGCGCCGGTCTTTGGTGTTCTGGTAGTCGCCGAAGAAGAACGTCCGGTTGCGGACGATGGGGCCGCCGAGGGTAAACCCGAACTGGTTGTACACGGTGTGCGCTTTGGACTGGGCAAACACGTTGCGGGCGGCGAGCCGATCGACGCGATTGAACTCGAACACGCTGCCGTGGAGGTTGTTGGTTCCCGACTTCAACGTGACGTTGGTCACCGCGCCGCCGGCCCGGCCGAGCTCGGCCTCGTAGTTGCTGGTGGTGATGTCGACGGCGGCCAGGGCTTCGATGGGCGGGATCAGGATGGTGAGCAGCCCGCTGCGATGGTTGTCGTCGATGCCTTCCACCTGTACGTTGTTGGCCAGCCGCGTCTGGCCGTTCACCCGGGTGGAGAGCGAGTCCTGCGAGTTAAAGAACTCGGAGTGCGGCCGGAAGGCCCGGACGGCTCCGGGCACCAGGTTGAGCAGGCCCTGGAAGTTCCGGTTGTAGGCGAGGGGCATGTCGCTGAGCTGCCGGGTTTCGATTTTGCGTCCGGTATCCGAACGGTCGGTTTGGAGCAGGGCGGCCTCGGCCATTACATTCACGGTCTCGGTGACGGCGCCGGTTTGCAGTTCCATGTCGACGCGAATCGTGGAATTCACCGCCACCTCCACGCGGTCCCGTACGGCGATCTTGAAGCCGGTGTGCTCCACCTGCACCCGGTAGACGCCGGCCTCGAGATTCGCGAACACGTAATAGCCGTTCTGGTTGGTTTCCATCGACCGGCTCAGCCCCGTGTTGATTTCGGTGATGGTCACCCGGGCTGCGGGAACCACCGCCGCCGAGGGATCCGTGACCGTTCCGAGCAGCGAGCCCTTGACCGCCTGCCCGTAGACCAGCGCCGCAGCCGATAAGCAGGCCAACCACAAGCGAACCCACGCCATCGCACCCTCCTGGACGAACAACTCCCCGAGAGCCCTGCTGCTGCGGCGCCGTTCCCTGCGCGATGCGGCGAGACCGGGCGCAGCCGCAGTTTCCAGGCGGCATTCTACTGCATGCGAACGCCGCCCGCAACCGGTTCACGATGGCCGGCTAATCAAAGGCGAGGCTGAAATGCAGATCGATCTCGGTAATCACCTCGACCGGCTCCCCGTTCAGCAGCGTCGGACGGTACCGCCACTGCGAGACCGCTTCCAGCGCGGGCCGGACGAAGAAGGGGTGGCCCGAGGCGACGCGCAGTTCGCGCACCGACCCGTCCTTGCCGATCACGGCGTTGAGCCGGACCATCCCTGAGATGCGGTTCTGGCGGGCGAGCGGAGGATACGCCGGCAGCGGCCCATAGAGGAGTTTGGCCTTCTGCACGTCACCGCCGATCTTCAGGCGCGGCCGCTCGACGGGCTTCGCGGCCGGAGCCGGCTGCGCCGAAGGCGGCGCGGCAGGGCGCGGCGCCGGAACCAGTACGGGGAAGCCGCCGCCAAACACGAGGGGAAGCGCGCCGGGAACGCCCGGCGCCGCGGGGCCAAGGCCCGCGGCGGCGTCCGGCGGGGCTTCGTCCTGGATGAGCGCTACGCGCTCGGGAATCCGGATGGGCGCGAGCAGGCGAGCTTCGGCGAAGCGGCGGCGCGGCACGGAGGCCCGCGGCGGCACAGCCGCGGGCGGACGCGAGGCGGCTGCGGGCGGTCCTGCCACATAGGACCAGATCTGCCGGGCCGGCAGGGGGCTGAGGAACAGCAGGGGCGCGAGCGCCAGCACGCCCACCAGGAGGCACTCGAACAGGATAGACACCAGCACCGCGCACCGGGTTCCGGTGCGCGACCGGGAATCGACAAAGGTTTGGTCGAACATACATCGGGGATAGACACCCGAGGCGCGAGCCGTGTTCCGGAGGAGGCCGGCGATGCTAAATCTTCTCGCCGGCCTCGAGTTTCTTCAGGGTGATGTTGCCGCGCTTGGTGGAAAGGCGCACCTGGGCCCCGCCGGACCCGCCCTTCATCTCCGCCGCGTTCTTGCGCTGTTCCACGTGGATGCCCGGGCCGAATTCGTTCTCCGCGCGGCCGTTCGAGGTGGCGGCCTGCAACTGGAAGCGGGCGTTGGCCGGCAGTTCCAGCTCGATGTTGCCGCCGGAGCACTCCACCTGCACGTTGCCCAGCGGCGCTTTGGAGGAACGCAGGGCCACGTCTCCGCGGCGCGCGGTAATCTCCAGGTCGCGGGTGAAGTCCTCGATCCGGATGTCCTTGTTGTTGGTGGTCAGGCGGAACGGGCCCACTATGTCGCTGGCGTACAGCCGTCCCAGCTCCATCTCGATCCGCCCCGGCACCTTTTCCACGGCCAGGTCGGTCTGGGTGGAGGTGTAGCGGACCGGCTTGGCCACGTTCTGGAAGCGGATGCTTCCGGAGAACGCGCCGTCCACGGTCACGGTTCCCTGCACGTCCTGCACGTCGATATCGCGGCCGCGGCGGCTGATGAAGAGATTGCCCTTGACGCCGCGCGCGTAGACCACGTCGCTCCGGCCCAGGTTGACGCGCACGTTGCCTCCGATATTGGCGAGCCGCACGCCGGCGTTGTTGCTGGTCACATCGACCGAGCCGAGCACGTCCTTGACCTCGAAGTCCCCGTAGCGTCCTTCCAGGTTGAGCGACGCGCCTTGGGGCACGGTGACCACCAGGTCGGCCGAGATCCGCCTTTCGCCGGACAGGCGGTCCTGGTTGGTCCGGACATACAGGGTACCGGCCTGCTCGGTGATCTCGAGGGGCGTGTTGCGGTCGGCCTGTTCGGCGCCCGCGCGGTCGAGCGCGCGGATGGACTTCTGGCCGGTGACCTTCACTTCGGGCGCGTCCGCCCCCACCACGCGCACGTTGCCTTGCAGGTTGTTGATTACGATGGTCGCGTTCGGGGGAGCCTTCCGGGCGGCCTGCAACGGAAAGTCGAAGCTCTCGCCGAGCCACTCCAGGCTGCGGTTGCGGAGCGGCCCGATGGCCCAGTAGCCGCGTTCCACCGAGCTGGCCGCGTTGCCGAAGCAGGAAATCAGGATGGCCAGGAACACCTCGCCCCCGGTGAGGGTGCGCGCGATGGGCCGCGAGG
>DATLZF010000400.1:0-3783 GCA_035574135.1 Candidatus Methylomirabilota bacterium | reverse complement strand
CCTCACCGCCGACCTCGAGCGGGCCGGCGCCGGCGTGCCGTTTCTGGCGCGCCTGCTGGCCGAGCAGCACAACCTCCGCCGGCTGGTCGTGCGCATCGACGTGATCCGGCGGACGCGGTTCATCCAAACCGGCTACGCGCTGCTGCAGATGTTCGTCTTCGTCACGATCGTGCTGATGATGTTCTCGGCCTTCAAGAACTGGCAGGTGCAGGGCCTCGTGGTCGGCACGCTCTCGCTCATCTACCTCTACCTGCTCGTCCTGATCCGCGACCTCGACGACCCGTTCGAGTACGCGCAGGGGTACGAGGAGGGCGGCTCCGCCGACGTCAGCCCGCACCCGATGCTGGAGTACCAGGCGCGGCTGCGGGCGTCGCTGGTGGTGGATGATGGGCGCCGGCCGGATGCGGCGATGGTGACGGGGTCCTAGCAGTCGGATGCCATGATAGTGAAGCCGACCACGAAGAAGAAACGGGCGCCCGGCGGGGTTCATGTCGGAAGGGAGCGAGGAGGCGAGGCCGGCATAGGACTGGCGAGGCCCTTCGTTCTCTTCCTGGGCGCGGCGTTCGTCGCCGCGGGAATCGCCGGGTTCGTCCCCTGGCTCACCCCGCCCCCGCCGTGCTGGGCGCGATCTGGCCCTGGCCCCTGACCCCGTTCAACACCCGCTTCCTGGGCGCCATCTACCTCGAGTCGGTGATCGCCGCCGCAGCCGTCGTCTGGTGCGCACGGTGGGCCCCGACGCGCGTGGTGCTCCCGATGATCGCCCTCTTCACCGTGATCGTCCTGATCGACTCCCTGGTGTACCTCGACCGCTTCGCGCTGCGAAGCGCGGCCACGTGGCTGTGGTTCGTGTTGTACGTCGGCGTGCCGGCGAACGCCCTCTATCACCTGTGGGTGTATCGTGACCTTCACCCTGCTGACCCGGCGCCCCCACCGCCGCCGCTGCGGGCCGGCCTCCTGGCACAGGCCGTGGCGCTGGGGCTCTACGGTACCGGCCTGCTGATTGCCCCGGGGGCCTTCAGCGGCTTCTGGCCGTGGCCGGTGGACGACTTCCACGCGCGCATGTACAGCGTGGCGTTCCTCGCACCGGCGCTCGGCGCGTGGCTGCTCCGGCGCGCCGCCGCCGCGGTCGAGTTGCTGACGATGGGCCTGACGCAACTGGCCGGAGGGACGCTGGCGATCGCCGGGCTGGCGGTGGTGGACCTGGCGGTGCGCCGCGTGGCGTGGGCGCGAACGGGCACGTGGCTCTGGATCGGCCTCTTCGCCCTGACGGCTCTCATGGGGGTGTGGATGACAGCGGCATCTGCCGGGCGGCCAGCGCGCCAGGATCGTCGTTGAGACAGGGGGCGATTCGAGACACGAGGGCACTGGGATCGACCCTTCGGCGCGCGGCGGGAGGGACGGTGCCGAGGCGACCGTTAGGGCGCGCGCCAGGGGCGCTGCGTGCCGCCATCATCGGGCGGCGCTGCCGGCCCAGTGCTGAAATGAACGCTCCGAATACGCTACAATAAGCGGAGGTGCAGGCGGCAGTGCGGCTCCGCGGCGCCGCCGAAGCCGGAATGCGGGCCCGTAGCTCAGTGGACAGAGCAGGGGACTCCTAAGCCTCTGGTCGGGGGTTCGATTCCCTCCGGGCCCGCCAATGCAGTCAGGACGCGGGTTTCAGCTGTTGCGCTCCCTTCAAAAGCGGGCGAAAAAGCCGCTGCTCACCTACTCTCCGAGACCGTCGAAGCGTTCCTGCTGACCAAGCAGGTCGCTGGCTGCACTGAGTCTACGCTGCGCGTCTATGGTTGGTGGCTGCGCCGGCTCCTGACCGAGGCGGCTGGCGCCCGGAGAGGATCACGCGGAGGTTTGCGGGCAGCGATGGCACGAACACCTGGCGCAGCCAGGTGTCCATCAGACGGAACACCTCGTAGACAACTCAAGAGGCTGCCACTATGCTTCCCTTGAACATGGGGTGAGCTGGCGGCAGGCCCCTGTGCCGCGCCGGGCGAACCCCGCCAGGCAACGGCTCTGGCCATCCTCTCGCGTTAGGGGCAAGAACGGAAGCCCATGGTCTCGATGACGCCACCAGACACATGAAAAGTCTGTCCAGAGCGTCCGCACGTCCGCCGACGGTGGGGGATTCGCGCTTTCGCCTCCCGCTGCGCCCGCACCCCCTCATCGGGCGCGAGAGGGAGTTGGAAGCGGCGCAGAGCCTCGTTCTCCGGCAAGATACCAAAATGCTCACGATCACCGGGCCGCCCGGGGTGGGGAAGACCCGGTTCGCGATCGGGGTCGCCTCTGCAGTAATCGGCGAGTTCGATGAGGGGGCGCTGTTCGTGGATCTTGCGCCCGTCCGCGACCCGGCCCTCGTCCTGGGCACGATCGCCCAGGCCCTGGGCGCGTACGTGCCCCCGGACCGGCCGGTCGCGAAAGTCCTGCGGGATACCCTGCGCGGGCAGAATCTGCTCCTCGTGCTGGACAACTTCGAGCAGGTTGCGGCCGCGGCCCCCGAGGTCGCCGCACTCCTGGACGCCGCCCCGGATCTCCGGCTCCTCATCACCAGCCGGGAACCGCTGCATGTCACTTCGGAGCACGAATACCGGCTGTCCCCGCTGTCGGTCGCCGACCCGCGGGCCCTGCAGTGGACGGCGATCAGGCGCAGGCCTGCGGCGGTGCTGTTCACGGAACGGGCGAAAGCCGCCGACCCAACGTTCGCCCTGGACGCCACGAACGCCCGGACGGTGGCGGAGATCTGCCGGAGGCTCGACGGCCTGCCCCTGGCGATCGAGCTGGCTGCCGCCTGGATCGGTCGCCTGGATCCGGAGGCCATCCTGGCGCGGCTGGAGGCGCGACGCGGACTGCCGCTAGACTCACTGGAAGCAGCGGGGCGACACCGCACTCTCGCCGAGGCGATTGCCTGGAGCTACAACCTCCTGAGTGATGTGGAACGAGCCGTCTTTCGAAGGGTGGGGATCTTTGCCGGTGGATGCTCGATCGATGCCCTCGAAGCAGCCTGTGAGGATCTGGGCGCAGGCGTATTGGCGCCGATTGCCGCGCTGGCCGACAAGAACCTGGTGGTCCGAAGCGAGGAGTCTGCCGGTGGGCAAGCCGGGCCGAGGATCCGGATGCTGGAAACGCTCCGCGAGTTCGCCCTCGAGGAGCTGAACCGGGCCGGCGAGACGGATGCGGTGGCCGGCCACCATGCCCGCTGGTTCCTGGCCCTGGCCGAGCGCGCCGAGCCGTTGTTGTGGAGTCAGGATCAGGTGGGGTGGCTGGCCCGTCTGGATCGGGAGCATGACAACATCCGCGCCGCGCTGCGGTGGTGCTTCGACGGCCATGACGATGAGACGGGCGTGCGGCTTGCCGCGGCGATGACCCGGTACTGGTTCGCCCGCGGGCACTTTCGCGAAGGCCAGGCCTGGCACGAGGTGGCCGCTTCCAGACCACTGGTCCCGGCGCGTGCCCGGGCGCGTGCGCTTGCCGGCCTGGCGGTCCTGCTGTGGCCACAGGGCGAAACCGCGCGCCCACACAGGGTGGCAGAGGAAGCCTTGACGCTGGCGAGGGGCGTCGGCGATCCCGCCGTGCTCGGGTGGACGCTGCTCCATGCGGGCTCGTCGGCGGAAGCTGCTGGAGATCTTCCGCTCGCGGAGGCGCACCACCGGGAGTTGATCGCCGTGGGTCACGCCGCCCAGGACAGCTGGCTCGAGGCGCGGGGGCTGACCAACCTGGCGGTGCTTCTGTGGACCCGGGCCGACGGCGCCAGCGCCCGGCCAGCGGCGGAGCGAGCGCTGGTGCTGGCTCGCC
>DATLZF010000399.1:0-4947 GCA_035574135.1 Candidatus Methylomirabilota bacterium | reverse complement strand
CGTTGAGCGCCGCGTCGGTGGCCGCCTTCAACTGGCGAGCCAGCCGCTCCTGCTGCTCGATCTCGGCCTCGAGTCGCAGGATTTCCTTTCGATAACGCTGATTCTGCTGGATCAACGGCAGGTACCAGAGAAAAACCAGCAGCAGCCCGGACACGAACAGCAGGAAGATCACGACGCGGCTGAGTTTGTCCCAGATCCCGACGTTCACGCTCATGGGCCGCGAGTAAAGCACGCCCTTATTCGCACCGGGAAGGAAAATGTGGGGTCGGCGAGTAACGCGCGCTTTTGGCGGAGCCAGTCGGGCAGCGCCCACGGGCATCGAGCCGAATGCCACGCGGCTGGGGCATCGGGACGGGGGGCGGGCGTTGCGGGATTGGGACCTGGACGTGCCGCTTCCGGCGGCCGCGGCGGCTTGACCGCCTTTCCATCGCGGCTTCATCCTGCGGCCATGACGGACGCCCTCTGGTTTGTGGCGCACACGCGCCCGCGTTGCGAGAAGAAGGTGGCGCAATACTGCGCCCGCCATGGTATTGCCGCCACGCTGCCGTGCTATCCGAGTGCGCACAAGTACCGCGGCAAAACGGTCACCTTTCAGAAACCTCTCTTCCCGGGTTACGTGTTCTTGGAAATGGCGCCCACGTTGCGCCAGAAGGTGTATCAGAGCGATTACGTGGCCAACCTGTTGGATGTCGTGGACCAGCAAACGTTCGTCCGCCAGCTCGGTGACATTCTGCACGCGCTGAACACGGGGGTGGAGGTGCGGTTGGCTCCCGAAATCGGCGAAGGCATGGCGGTCCGGATCAAGTCCGGTCCCTTGCGTGGCATGGACGGGTGGGTCGAGAAGCGATACGGCATGAGCACCGTCTTGCTGCGCTTGAATTTCATTGGCCAGGCGGCCGCAGTGAAATTGGACGCGGCTGATATCGAACTGGCCTGAAAGGATCGAGGAAGACCGGGCGTGCGGGCGAGGGCTCGCGCCTCGAGCCGGTGTCACCCGGACGGATGGGACTGAGGTGGGACACTGGCGTGCTCCGCAAGCGGCGTTTGTCTTGGGCGCCGCAGGATTTGCTCCTTCGCCCAGGCGGCATGTTCCGCGATGAGCGGCTCGGGATCGCGCGCCGCTCGTTCCAACGCGGGCAGGGCGGTGGCATCGCCCGCGTTGCCCAGGGCCACGCAGACGTTGCGCAGCAGGCCGCGGCGTTTGAGGCGTGCCGCGGGCGTTCCGGCGAATCGGCTGCGAAACCCCTCTTCGTCCAGCGCCAGCAGGTCCAGCAGGTCGGGCGCGGTCAGGTCGCGCCGGGCGTGAGCCTGCATCAACCGCCCCTGACGTGCGAAGCGGTTCCACGGGCAGACCTCCAGGCAGTCGTCACAGCCGAAAATGCGCGTACCCACCGCATGGCGCAGTTCGGGGGGGATGCTCCCTTTGAGTTCGATGGTGAGATAAGAGATGCAGCGGCGCGCATCGAGTTGGAAGGGCGCCGTGATGGCCGCAGTGGGACACGCGCTCAGGCAGCGCACGCACCGGCCGCAGCGATTCCGTTCCGGCTCGTCCGGTTCGATCTTCAAGGTGGTGAGGACCTCGGCGAGGAAGAACCAGTTGCCAAGCCGGCGGCTGATCAGATTGGTGTGCTTGCCCACGAAGCCCAGGCCGGCCCGCTGGGCCAGATCACGCTCCAACACCGGCCCGGTATCGACGTACCACAACGACCGGACGCCTTCGCCCAAAGTGTCGATGAAGTCGGCCAGGTCCCGGAGCCGTTCGCCCAGCACATCGTGGTAATCCGCGTGGCGAGCGTAGCGCGCCACCACGCCCCGAGGGCCTGCCACCGGCGGAGAGGGCGCCACGGAGGAGCCGTCGCCGTAGGCCGCCGCCAGCGTGACGATGGTTTGCGCGCCGGGGAGCACGAGGTTGGGGTCGGCCCGCCGGGCGGCGTTGCGGGCCATCCACGCCATGTCGCCGTGGCGTCCCTCAGCCAGCCACGCGCGCAGGAAATCCGCCGACGCCGGCGGCGCCGCGCTGGTGAACCGGCAGTCATCGAAGCCCAGATCAAGGGCGCGCTGTCGGATGCGGCTTTTCACGGGAGGCCGGTCGTTGCCGCGCAAGATGGAACTCGTGGATCACGTGCTGGGCGACCTCGCGCACCGAACGATGCTCGGCGTTCACCAGGACGTCCGCCTGCCGATACACCGGCGTCCGCTCGGCGAGCAGCGCGCGAATGCGCGCCATGGGATCGGGGCCGGAGAGCAGGGGCCGGTGCGACTGGCCGTTGACGCGCCGCCAGATGCCCTCGGGCGTGGCCCACAGGCAGACCACGAGGGCATGTGTCTTGAGGCTGGCGAGGTTCGCCGGATTGGCGCCCAGGCCGCCGCCGGTGGCGATGACCACATGCCGGCGCGAAGCCAGTTCGGCGACGACCTGGCGCTCCATTTCGCGGAAGGCCGGCTCCCCGTCCTCGGCAAACACGCGGGTGATGGTCTTGCCGGCCCGGCGTTCGATGAGTTCATCCGTATCCACGAATTCGAAGCGAAGTTGTGCGGCCACCAACCGACCGGTCGCCGTCTTGCCGGTGCCCATAAAACCGATGAGCGCGATGTTGTGGATCTGTCTTGGGCCAGACATGCCGGCAGGTTAATCGCAACCGGACGCGGTGGCACAGGGAAAACTGCGCGGCGTTCGTTGCGGCCCGGCCTCTGTCGGGTGGCGGCGGGGCGACAAATTTCTTGTGATGGCGATGACACCCCTTCCATAGTGGGCCGGGTTCCCGGGTGATGAAAAGCGACAGGCGCATTCTGAAAAACGATCATGAACGGCACCGTTGATCGAGGCAGGTCCCGGATGCCCTGGGGCGCCAATTGGGGCGCCGCGGTGTGGGCCGCGGCGTGGCTGGCCTTGCCAGGACTTGCAGCGGACGTCGCCACCCCGAACGGCGCTTTTACGTTTGTGACGTTGGATCGCCACCTGACGAGTTGGTTTTCCAATGCCGCGCCGGCGGAGCCCTGGTCGCGGATTCCCATCGGGTCGAATTCGTCCAACCTGCCGTTCGACATCAAAGGGCGAATTGAACTGACCGGCATGGAGGCCGCGCGCCTGGGGGCTTTCGCTCCGACCGAGGCCAGAGGCATTTCCGTCGCGGCCAAGGCCCGACGCCTGCTGATCCTGCACGCGACCGAGAACACCGCCCGCGAGGGTGCGCCCCTGGCCAGCGTCGTTGTTCACTACGCGAACAGCGAGACGCGCACGTTCCGGCTGGCCTACGGCGTGCACGCGCGCAACTGGACCAAAGAGCCGTCCGAGTTAACTGAGGCGCTGGACGACCCGGATTCGGCCGTGATCTGGACGTCCACAATGCCCGACAACCCGTCCGGCCCTCGGCGGGCCGGCGCGTCCGACCGTCGCGGACGGCCGTTGCGTTTGTTTTGCACAGCCTGGGTCAACCCGCTGCCGGACGTGGCGATCCAGAGTTTGGATTTCCTCTCGTTGTTCAGCACGGCTTCGCCGTTCATCGTGGCCGTCACGCTCGATCACCAGCCGGTCGATCCGGCCACGCGAGTGCCGTCTGCCATGCGCCGGCTGGTGAGAAAGGCCAACGAGTTCAAGGATGGCGTTTATCGGGGCGAACTGGTGGTGAAAGTGCGGGACGCGAAAGGGGATGCGCCGGTCAGCAACGCCATCGTCAACCTCACCGTGGTGGATGACGAGGTTCCCTTCTTCTTCGGCGAGGCGCGGGCGGATGGGGACGGGCGGGTCGTGTTGGCGTATCCGCCGCAACACTTGGTGAGTTGGGTCTTGCAGGTGCGAGCACCGGGCTTCGCCCCGCTTTTCCAGCGGGGTTCCGCCCTGGATCTGGACACCGGTCCCGCAGAACGAATCGTCCGGCTCGACTCCGGGATCAGCGTGGGAGGAGTGATTCGGAACAAGCAGGGCGCCGGAATCGCCGGCGCGAAAGTCGCGTTGTATGAAGTCTTCGCGTGCGGAGCGAAGGAGTATCTGCGAGCGGATCACTCGGTCGCGGTCACGGATGCGCAGGGGCGATGGAGGGGTCGGGTGCGTTCGTCGCAAGTGGCCGGTCTGCACTTGGAGGTGACGCATCCGGAGTTCAAGCCTGCGCTGACGGTGGTGGACGCGACCAATGCGATGGTGACCGCTGCGGGGCTTCTCGGCGGCAACGCGGAGCTGGTGGTCGAGCCGGCCCTCCGGATGGAGTGGCTGGTGCTGGATCGGGAGGGCCGGCCGGTGCCGAGGGCCGACGTGTACGTGCAGAACCCATCCGATCGCGCGCCCCTGCCGCCCAAGCTCGGGCAGACGGATGCGCAGGGGCGCGTTGTCTTTGCCACGCCGGAGCCGATGAACGTCACCGTTTTCGTGCTCGCATCCGGTTTTGCGCCGCGGTCGGACAGCTTCCAGGTCGAAGACGGAGCACGGCGGGAAATCCGGCTGTCTCCACGACGGCCCTTGCGAGGTCGGGTGGTGGATCGGATGGCCAAGCCCATTGCCGGGGTGCAGGTGAGTGTGGAGGACTGGCAGGGCACGGAACTGTTGAGCTACGCGGGGCAAACCGACAGCGAGGGCCGCTTCGAGTGGGCCGACGCACCCGAAGACAACGTCTCGATTGAGTTCAGCAAAGCCGGCTTTACCAGCACGAGCTATTCGACCTCGGCTCAGGCCGGTGAGCGTCGGTTTACGCTGCAGCGAATGCTGGGAGTGTCGGGCCTGGTGCTGGATGCCGAGACCCGCCAGCCGATCGAGAATTTCATCGTCACGCGCGGCCGGGCTTACAACCCGGCCGAGCCCATGCGATGGGACCGTTACGAAAGCCAGCGCGGCCGCAACGGGCAGTACACGATTCGGTCGTATGATTACGGCCCGAGCAGCCGGTTTTGCGTCAAGGTGGAGGCGCCCGGCTATCTGCCGGCGGTTTCGCCGATCTACACGGGAGCGGACTTTTA
>DATLZF010000398.1:0-8120 GCA_035574135.1 Candidatus Methylomirabilota bacterium | reverse complement strand
GGGGCCGGTGTGCAGAACTTTGCGGTGATGGTGAAAGTGGCGTTGATCGTCGTGCTGGTCGGGCTTGGCTTCAGCCGGCTGCCATCGCTGGAACCGGGGGCCACGCCGTCGTTCTCCCCGGGTGCCTTTGCGGTCTCGTTGATCTGGATCTCGTTCAGCTATTCGGGCTGGAACGCCGCGGTTTACCTCGGGGGCGAGATCCATGACCCCGCGCGCAATCTGCCGCGTTCGCTGCTGCTGGGCACGGCCCTGGTCACGGCGCTCTACCTCGCGCTCAACGCTGTGTTTCTCTATTCCGCAGGGCCGGAGCAACTGGCGGGCAAGCTGGAGATCGGGCGCATTGCCGCGGCGGCGCTGGGTGGCCCGGCTTGGGCGGACGTCATCACGGCGGTCATTGCGCTGGCTCTGGCCACGTCCGTCTCCTCGGCGATGATGGCCGGTCCGCGCGTGTATGCGCGCATGGCAGGGGATGGTTTTTTCCCGCGTTGGTTGGTGGCGGACGGCGGACCGCCTTGGCGGGCGGTCCTGTTTCAGTGCGTCGTGGCGCTGGTCATGTTGTGGAGTGCGACCTACGACCGGTTGCTCACCTACATTGGCTTTACTCTGAGCCTGGGCACGGCGGCGACGGTGGCCGGGCTCATCCGGCTGCGTCTCCGCGAAGGGCCGGAACTGGGCGTACCCGGCTGGCCGTGGGTGCCGGCGTTGTTTCTTGCGGCCGTGGTCGGCACGGCGGTGTTCAGCATTGCTCTTCGTCCGCTGGAGAGCTTGGTCGGGTTTGCCACGATCGGGCTGGGCTGGCTGTTGTGGTGGATCAAGGCCCGGGCAACCCGGCGATAGCCGGTTGCCGGCTTGATCCAGATCAAGGCCAGGTCCGTTGGGGCGGGCGCTCTTGACGCGCGTCAAGGCCCGCGTGCCCCATTCCGCCTAGCGTTCCGCCCATGATGAACTCGGGCATGACGAGCCGGCCAGGACGCGGTTCGGATCTCGCGGTGAGGGCGCGGGGTCATCTCGGACTGGTGCTGGCTCCGTCGGCCGCGCGAGAGCGAGAGGAGGGGCGGGCGCTTTCCTTTGAGGCGGGTTTGACACGGCGCGCCCTCGGGTTGGCCATCGGCAGTCTGTTGCTGGCCGGTTGTTTTTCCCTGTTGCTGATCGTTGGGCGCATGCCGGTGTTCTCCGAGTGGATCAGCGATCCGCTGTTTTTCAAACGGTGTCTCGTGGTGCACGTGGATCTGGCCCTGATTGTTTGGTTCTTCTCCTTCGCCGCGGGGTTGTATTCGCTCGTGCCAGGGGATCGTTCGAGCCACGCGGCCTTTCGACTCGGATTCGGTGTCGCAGGCGTCGGGGTGGGGGCGATGATCGGGGGCACGATGCTTCCACGCACGGTGCCGGTGCTGGCCAACTACGTGCCAGTGATCGACAACCCGGTGTATGTGGCGGGGATCGTCCTGTTCTTCGGCGGCCTGCTCGTGTGCTTCGCCAACGAACGGTTGTTCGTCCGCGTGCCGGCCGTGTCGGAACGCGCGCCGGCGGCGGTCTGGGCACCGTTCCGGGTGACGCCGGACGTGGCGGCGGCGTTGAAGACGTGCGCGCTCGCCTACGTGGTGGCGGTGACGACGCTGCTCGTGTCCTGGGCGGCCACACCGCGCGATCTGGAGGCGAAGGCTTACTACGAGCTGGTTTTCTGGGGTGCGGGGCACGTGCTCCAGGTGGCCAACGTGGCGGCGATGCTGGCGGTATGGCTGCTGTTGCTGGGCTCGCTGTTGAAATCCGCCGTGCTCTCGCCGGGGCTGGCCCGGGGGCTGTTCGCGGTGTTGCTTGTGCCGCACTTGATCGCGCCGCTGCTCACGCTCGATGGCACCACCGGCTCGACCTATCGGCTCGGGTTCACGCGCCTGATGCAGTTCGGCATCGCGCCGGTGGTGCTGATCATCCTGGCGAAGTGCCTGCGGCGGCTGCGCCAGGCGTGGCGTGAGGGGACGTTGAAGACGGCGGATTGGCGCGATCCGCGTCTGGCCGGTTTTGCCGCCAGCGGGGCGCTGACCCTGGCCGGTTTCCTGATGGGCGCGTCGATCCGCGGGGCGAACACCATGATCCCTGCCCACTACCACGCCTCGATCGGTGCGGTGACGGTGGCGTTCATGGCGGTGAGTTATCTGCTGCTGGAGCCACTGGGCTTCGCGTTGGGGGGGACGCGGCTGCGGCGGCTGGTGCCGTGGCAGCTCCACCTCTTCGGCTTCGGCCAGGTTGTCTTTGCCATCGGCTTCGGCTTTGGCGGCCTGCATGGTCTCAGCCGCAAGGCCTATGGTGCGGAGCAGCACATCCGCTCGGCCGGCGAATGGATCGGTCTGGTGGTGATGGGGGTGGGTGGCCTGATCGCGGTGGCTGGAGGACTCTTGTTCCTGTTTCTGATGGTGGAGGCGGCCCGTGGCCGGCTCGCCCGGCGCTTTTTCCCGTGGCAACCGCAATCTCTGACCCGGAGCACCGCATGAACGAACCGAACCGCAAGCATCCCTTGCAAAAGTTGATGGACAACCCCTGGCTGCTGCTGGCGCTGGGGATTCTCATTCCGTTCCTCTCCTACACCGTGTGGGGGTGGATTGAACTTCTTCTCATCAAACCGGCGCCGCTGCCCTGAGCCGGCGTCCCCTGTGTTATGAACTACGAAACCTCCCGCAGCAGTCTCGAGTGTCCGGCGCCGGACTGGTTCAAGCCGCCCACCGGCCACGAGCGGACCTGGATCGGTCTGGCACTGGCCTGGTGCATGATCATGTCGTTGATGATGCCGTACTGGCACTTCAAGGGGAGACAGAACAGCTCGGGCGAAGCCTACGCGGTGAAGCCCGAGGACTTCATCAAGCGCACCGAGAAGTTCATTCTCGCCAACACGGGCACGGAGTCGCTGTTGGAGGAGGGACTCTCACCCGTGGTGGCCGCGCCGCCGGGCGAGGTTTATCTGGTGGCGAAACAGTTCTTCTGGTTTCCAACCCTCAAGCTCCGCGCCGGTGAAACCTACCGGTTGCACGTGTCCTCGGCGGACTTTCAGCACGGCTTCTCGCTCCTGCCGATGAACATGAACTTCCAAGTCGTGCCCGGCTACGATCACGTCCTCACCATCAAACCGCAGGCGCCGGGCGAGTATCCCATCGTCTGCAACGAATTCTGTGGCATCGGCCATCAGAACATGGTCGGCAAAATCATCGTCGAGTAAGGAACAGGAGACATCCCATGACACAAGACCAAACTGGAAAGCGAATCTGCCCGACCACCGGCCTGCCAGTGTGCCTGGACGCGCAGTTCTTCATCAAGTGTAACGCCGTGCTCGCCGTCGTCTTCCTGCTCATCGGCGGCATCGGCGCCATCCTGCTCGCGTTGACCCGCTGGCAGACCGTTCATCTGCTGCCCGTGGACTGGTTCTACCGTATCCTCACGCTGCATGGCTTGAACATGCTGATCTTCTGGATTCTGTTTTTCGAGATCGCGATCCTGTATTTCGCGAGCACCTCGTTGCTCAACTGCAAGCTTGCTTCGACCAGGGCGGCGTGGGCCTCGCTGCTCATGATGCTGGCCGGCGCCGTGATGGTGGATGTCACCATCATGGTCGGCCAGGCGGACGTGATGATGACGTCCTACCTGCCGCTGCTGGCGCATCCCGCGTTTTACCTGGGCATCATTCTGGTGGCGGTGGGCGCCCTGACGGGCGTCGGCGTGTTCTTTGCCACGCTCTACAAGGCGAAGAAGGAGAAGACCTATCAGGGCTCGGTGCCGCTGGTGGTCTTTGGCGCGACGGCGGCGGCGATCATCGCCGTGGTCACGTTGCTGCACGGCGCCATTACGATCGTGCCCACCTTCCTGCATTCGCTGGGCTGGATCGCAGCGCCGGACCCGCTGTGGTACCGGATGACGTGGTGGGGACTTGGGCACATGTCGCAGCAGGTGAACGTGTGCGCCATGGTCTCCGTGTGGTATCTGCTGGGGGCGATCACCACGGGCGCCAAACCGCTGAACGAAACCGTCTGCCGCACGGCCTTCGTGCTCTACATCTTCTTCATCAACCTGGCTTCCGCGCACCATCTGCTCGTGGACCCCGGCGTCAGCGCCGGATGGAAAATTTGGAACACGTCCTACGCCATGTACCTGGCGGTGCTGGCGTCGATGATCCACGGCTTCACCGTGCCGGCCTCGGTCGAAGTGGCCATGCGGCACAAGGGGTACTCGAAGGGGCTCTTCGGCTGGCTGGCTTCCGCGCCGTGGCGCAATCCGGGTTTCTCGGCCTTCTTCCTTTCGGTGGTCATCTTCGGTTTCGGCGGCGGCATCACCGGTGTCACGCTGGGCACGCAGCAGATCAACATCATCGCGCACAACACGCTCCGGATCCCCGGTCACTTCCACACCACGGTGGTGGGCGGAACCACCCTGGCGTTCATGGGCCTGGCCTACTACGTCGTGCCGCTGCTGTTCCGCCGTGAATACGTTTTCAAACCGCTGGCCCGGCTCCAGCCGTATCTGTTTGGTATCGGCATCACGGTGATGGCGATGGGCATGTCCTTTGCGGGTTCGATGGGCGTGGCGCGGCGAAGTTGGGACATCGAGGCGACGGGCCCGATCTACGGTGCGGCGGCGCATGTGTTCCTGGCGGCCGTCGGCATGGGCGGCGTGGTGGCGTTTGTCGGCCTGTTGCTGTTCATCCTGCTGACGGTGGGGACGGTGCTGTTCGGCCGGAAGTTCGCGGGCGCGATGGAAAACTGGGGTACGCCCAAGGAACTGGGGCGCGAAATTGCTGCGCACGCGCCGGTGGGTGTGGGAGGCGGGCGGGACGGCGCCCCGGCGGCGGCTCTGGCGGAGGCGCATCCCACGCAGGGCACCATGGTGCTGGCGATGATCTTCCTGTTGAGCTTCGCCGTCTATTACTTCGCCAACTGGAAGGCGCTGGCCGACGCCTGGCCGGTGCGTTGAATGACCAGACTTCGAACGTGAGCTCACCATGACCAGTGCCACCACGAGTCTTCGGCCGCCGGGTTTCGTCACGCGGGTGACAGAGTTTTTTTCGGGAGGGCGGTTCCCCGCGTTCTCGTTGTGCGCGCTGGTTTTCTATCAGGTCTTCGTCGCTGTGATGGCGTTCGCGCCGCCGGCCGCCGGGGTCTGGGGGGAGTTCCTTGAGGACTTCCGGCTGCGGTGTTTCAAATTCGATGCCCGGGGCGGCGGCATGGAACTCAGCTCGGTGTGGGTGATGCTGGCCGAGCCGGTGCCGTTGCAAGTGATCCTGCTGCTGGTCTGGTGGAGGCCATTGCAGGTGCTGTGGCGACGGCAGCGGGCCGCGCTGCTGCCGCTGGCCGGAGCGGCGCTGGCGCTGGTGGGCCTGATCGCCGCGAGCCTGCTTGGCCTCGGTCGCGCGCAGGCGAAGCCGGGGGAACTGCCGTTCCCCGCGGACCGCCTGCGCACCGCGCTGCCCATGCCGGCCTTCGCACTCCGGAATCAGGACGATCAACCCGTCGCGCTGGCCGATTTCAAGGGCCGCGTGGTCCTGGTCACCGCCGTGTATTCCACCTGCACGACCACCTGTCCGATGATGTTGACCAAGATTCGGACTGTGCTCGATCAGTTGACCGCGGCGGAGCGAGGACAACTGGCCGTGGTGGCGTTTTCCCTGAACCCCGAGGCGGATACGCGCGAGTTGCGCACGATGACCTCGAAGATTTACGGCATGAAGGCGCCGCAATTCCACTTCGTCAGCGGCGTCCCCGCCCAGGTGAACGCGCTGCTCGACCAGTTGAACGTCGCCCGCACTCGCGATGAGGCGACGGGTCAGATCATGCACTCGAACCTGTTCTTCCTCCTCGACCGCGAAGGGCGCATTGCCTACCGGCTGTCGCTGAGCCAGACGGAGCAAGCGTGGCTGATCTCCGCGCTGCGAGTGCTGCTGGCCGAAGCCCCCACGCTGCCCGGCCGCTCTGAACACCGATTCCGACAGCATGAACGGCCGGCCCCGATTCGATGAATGCCCTCCCTCGTTCCCGCCTGTTCCTCCAGCGAGAGGAGCCGCGAGTGTCGCTGGCCGAAGGGAGCGCCCGAAGCGAAATCGAAACTCGATTGGATTCGACCGAGCCTGACAAGGAAGAGACGGCCGCCATACCGGAGCCTTCCGGAGCCGGGCCGTCGGTTTCCATCACCCCGGGAAAGGCGGCGGAATTCCCATCCACCAAGGGGCCGACGTTGCCGGAGGCGGACACCTCCGCGCCGCCCGCCGTTCATGCCGAGGCGTTTCTTCGCCGGCTCGACACCGCCTGGCAGGGGCTGGACCGTTTGATCCACGGGGTCATCCCGCCGGCGCTCAACCCGCTGGGACAACTGGGAGCCATCGCCAACACCTGCCTGATCCTCGCGGTGGTCACCGGCGTCCTTTTGCTCTTTTGGTACACCCCGAGCGTTCATCACGCCTACGCATCGCTTGAGCAGATCAAGCACTCGTCGTGGTTGGGCCAGTTGCTCCGGTCGTTGCACCGCTACAGCTCGGACGGCTGCCTGTTCTTCATCCTGCTGCACGCCGTCCGCATCGTGGCCCAGCGCCGGTTCACCGGAGCGCGATGGCTGGCGTGGACCACGGGCATCGTGATGCTGGCGTTGATCTGGTTCATCGGGTGGACCGGCTACTGGCTGGTGTGGGACGTGCGGGCGCAACACGCCGCGCTGGGCACGGCACGGTTCATCGATCGGCTGCCCATTTTCGCCGAGCCGCTTTCGCGCTCCTTTCTCACCGACGACAGCGTGCCGTCCCTGTTGTTCTTCCTCATTTTCTTCGTCCACATGCTCGCGCCGCTGGCCGTGGGCGTTGGTATCTGGATGCACCTGATGCGGCTCAACCGCTCGCGGTTTCTGGCTGGACGGGCCATGACGTTGTGGATTCTTGGCTCGATGATCGGGTTGTCGCTGGTGGCGCCCGCTTTGAGCGTCGGCCCGGCGCAAATGACGGCGAAGCCCCCGGCCTTCACCATCGACGGGTGGTTTCTCTGGCCGGTGGTGCTGACCGACCGGCTGGGGGGCGGCGCCTTGTGGGCGTTCTTTCTCGGCACCGGTCTGCTCGCGATCAGCGTGCCGTGGTGGATGGTCAAGCGCCGACGCGCTCCCGCCTGGAAGGCGCAGGTGGAACTGTCGCGCTGCATGGGATGCACGCTTTGCGCGCAGGACTGCCCGTTCAACGCCATTGCCATGGTGCCGCGGAATGACGGTCGCAAGTTCTCCGTCCAGTCGCAGGTTAATCCCGATCTCTGCGTCGGCTGCGGTCTGTGCACCGGCTCGTGCGATTCGCAGGCCATCAACCTGCCGGCGCTCAACAGCCGGGAGGTGGAGCGGCGTCTCCTTGCCGGGATCGATGCGCGGCTGGCGGCCGGGGAACGGCCCTTTGTCGCTTTTTGTTGCGCCGAGTCCGCCGGGTCGCTGCTTGCCGTGGGCGCCGACGGGCGTTCGACCGCGCTGCCGGGCTATTACCTCCAGCCCGTGCCGTGCGTGGGGTGGCTGAGCGCGGTGATGCTGGAGCGCGCGCTCCAGCGCGGCGCTCGGGGGGTTCTGGTGGTCGCTTGTGGCGAGGGGGATACGGTGACCCGTGAGGGCTTGAAGTGGTTCGAGCAGCGCATGGACGGACGGCGCGAACCGCGTTTCGATCCGGGCAGGGCGGACCCGGCGCGCGTGCGTTGGGTGAAGCTGGATCGTACCCGGGGCGCCGAGTTGCAGCGGGTCGCCCGGGAGTTCCTCGAGTCGCCGGCGGCGCGGCCGCCGGCCGTTGAGCGGCCGCGCGGCCGACAGATCATCGCGGGCGTGGGGTTGGCGGCTGTGCTCGGGGCGGTCATCTGGGCGGTCAGCGATCTGCCTTATCGGACGGCCCATTCCGCGGAGCCGGAATTGGTGGTTTCGTTCAGTCACGGCGGCGCGATTCTGGAGCCGCGCCAGCTCACCCCAGAGGAGTTGCAGAAGCGGCTGCCCCACATGCGCGCGCAGGTGAGCGTCGCCCGGTCGCGGGCACCGGTGCGCCTGCGGGTGCAGGTGGATGGCCGCACGGTGCTGGATCAACTCTACCAGCCCAAGGGCATCTCGAAGGACGGGCCCAGCGTGGCGGTGGCGCGGCTTCC
>DATLZF010000397.1:0-6120 GCA_035574135.1 Candidatus Methylomirabilota bacterium | reverse complement strand
TCTCGAGTTCCCGGTTGAGCCGCGCGCGCTCGGCGGCCACATCGATCAGACCCTCGAGAGGCAGATAGAGTTCGCCCAATCGCCCCCGCACGGTGGCCACGCCCTTGCCCGGCTGCCAGGCCGGATCGATGACGAAGGATTCGGCGTTGAGCAGCAGCTTGAACAGCTCGGCCTCGGCCGGCGCCAACGACGCGGCCGGACGGCAGTAAAATGTCACCTTGCGGCCTGCCGGGACGTTCATCTCGCGCCGCAGATTCCGGCCCAGCGTGACCAGCTCGATCTTGCCATCCACGTAATCCAAATAGCAGTCGTCGAGGCTGTAGTGGTCGCGGAAGTCGGCATCGAACGGTTTCGGCCACGGCGCGTGCATGATGCTTCGGCCTCCCTGCTCCGCCGGCATGTCCTCCGCGTAACCCATCCCATGCCACAGTTCCTCGGTAATGAAGGGCAGGAACGGATGAAACAACCGCAGGGTGTGGCTGAGGACGAAATCCATCACCGCGAGCACGTTGGCCTTCCTCGCGTCGGTCGCAGCCGAGGGGGGGCGATTCTGATCCCCACTCGTTGAAGCCGGAGAGGACTCAGTACCACTGCTGCCGGATTGGAGGACCGCCTTGCAACTCTCCACGTACCAGTCGCAGTACTCGCTCCAAAAGAAGCGGTAGAGCGTGGCGGTGGCGTCGCTGAACTTGTATTCGGCAAACGCCGCGGTGACCTCCTGAATCGCCCGGTGCAGCTTGAGCAGGATCCATTTGTCGTCGCTGCGGAGCTTGTTCGGATCAATCTCGCCCTGCACTTCGCCGCCCTGCATCTGGCGGAAGCGGCAGGCGTTCCAGAGCTTGTTGCAGAAGTTGCGGCCCAGCTCGACATTCTGTTCGTCGAAGAGGATGTCCTGGCCGAGCGGCGCGGCGCGCATCACGCCGAAGCGCAGCGCGTCGGCGCCATACTTGGCGATGAGATCGAGCGGGTCGGGCGAATTGCCGAGCGACTTCGACATCTTGCGGCCCTGCTTGTCGCGGATGATGCCGGTGAAATACACGTTCCGGAACGGCAGGTCGCCCATGTATTCGTAGCCCGCCATGATCATGCGGGCGACCCAGAAGAAGATGATGTCCGGCCCGGTGACGAGATCGGTGGTGGGATAGAACGCCTTCAGGGTCGGATTCTTCGCGTCGGTCTCCTTGTCACCGGTCCAGCCCATTGTGGCGAAGGGCCAGAGCCAGGAACTGAACCAGGTGTCGAGCACGTCGGGGTCCTGGGTGAAGCCAAGTTGAGCCAGCTTGTCTTCCTCCGCCGGCGATGAGGTCGCGGCGAAGCAGATCTTGAAATCGTCATCGAAGCGAACCCAGCTCTCGGCACCTGGTTGGCGACTGAACGACACGCGCGCGGCTTGCTTGAAATCCAGTTCCGCCTGGAGCGCCTCGGTCAGCAGTCCCTCCATCGTGCGATCCGGCTTCCGGCCCGACCACGGCCTGGTCCACACCGGAATTCGGTGCCCCCACCAGAGCTGGCGGCTGATGCACCAGTCCTGAATGCCGCTCATCCAGTGGTCGTAAACCTTCGCCCACCGCTCCGGGAAGAACTTCATCTGGCCGGTGGCGACGCACTTCTTCGAGGCCTCCACGCTCGGATACTTGAGGAACCATTGCTCGCTCAGGCGCGGTTCGATGGGCACATCGGCGCGTTCGCTGAAGCCGACGTTGTTCGTGTAGGGCTCGGTTTTCTCCAGCGCTCCGGCGGCTTCCAGGATCTCCGCTGCCCTCTTGCGCGCCGCGAAACGATCCAACCCGGCCAGATCAGCGCCGGCCTCGGCGGTCATCTTGCCATCCGGCGTGAGGACGTCGATGACGGCAAGCCTGTGGCGCTGGCCGATCTCGAAGTCGGCTTTGTCGTGCGCCGGCGTCACCTTCAGCACGCCGGTGCCAAACTCGAAATCGACCTGCTCGTCCGCGATGATCGGAATCTTCCGCTGCTCTTTCGGCACATCGAGCGGCAGCGCGCGATAGACGTGCTTGCCGATGAGATGCGTGTAGCGCGGGTCCTTCGGATTCACCGCCACGGCGGTATCCGCCGGAATGGTCTCCGGGCGCGTGGTGGCGATGGTCAGGAACGTGCCGGGCTGCTCCACCACCTCGACCTTGAAGTGATACATGAAGCCTCTCTGCTCCTTCATGATCACTTCCTCGTCGGAGAGCGCGGTGAGCGACACCGGGCACCAGTTCACCATGCGTTTGCCGCGGTAGATGAGACCCTTTTTGTAGAGATCGACGAAAACCTTCTGCACGCAGCGCGAGTACTCCGGGTCCATTGTGAACCGCGTGCGCGTCCAGTCGCAGGAACAGCCGAGCGCGCGGAGCTGCTGGAGAATGATGCCGCCGTATTTTTCCTTCCACTCCCAGATCTTCGCCACCAGCGCCTCGCGACCGAGGTCGTTGCGGTGCTTGATCTCGCCGGCCTTCTTGAGGGTTTTCTCGACGACGTTTTGCGTGGCGATGCCGGCGTGGTCGGTGCCGGGCAGCCAGAGAACTTCCTTGCCGTCCATGCGCGCCTTGCGGGCGAGGATGTCCTGAATGGTGTTGTTGAGGACATGGCCCATCGTGAGCACACCGGTGACGTTGGGTGGCGGGATGACGATGGAATAGGCCGGGCGCGTGGCCGAGACGCGCGCGGGGTCGGCAACGAAGAATTTCTGGTCGAGCCAGTGTTGGTACCACTTCGACTCGACCGGCTGCGGTTCGTAGGCTTTGGCTAGTTCAGGCATACGCGCTGGTCCCGTCCGCAAGGCCCGATCAGGCCCCAAGGCGGGCGGCGAACCTAGCAGACCCACGGTTCTCCCCGCAACCTTCCTTGCACTCGAGCCCGAGCATGCGGACGATCTCTGGACAAGGGCCGGGGCTTCTGCCAGTTATGCCCGCGCACTATGGCCACCATCGCAATCCTCGGCACCCTCGACACCAAGGGCGACGAACACGCCTTCGTCGCCGGGCTGATCCGTCAGCGCGGACACCAGGTTCTCGTCATCGACACCGGCACGATGGAGCCGCCCAAGCTCGCGCCGGACATCCACCGCGAGGAGGTGGCCCGCGCCGCCGGCCATGACCTGCAAGCCCTCGTCGCCAGGAAGGACCGCGGCGAAGCGGTCAGGGCCATGTCCGAGGGCGCGCCGGTGATTCTGGCGCGGTTGGTCCAGGAGCGCCGCATTGACGGCGTCATCTCCCTCGGCGGAGGTGGTGGCACGGCCATCAGCACGGCGGCCATGCGGGCGCTGCCCATTGGTTTCCCCAAGGTCATGGTCAGCACCCTGGCCAGCGGCAACACGGCCCAATACGTCGGCGTGAAGGACATCGTGATGATCCCGAGCATCGTCGATGTGGCGGGGATCAACCGCATCTCACGCCAGATCCTCAGCCGCGCAGCGGGCGCCATCTGCGGCATGGTCGAGACCACGCCACCGGCTGGCGAGGACAAGCCCATCATCGTGGCCAGCCAGTTCGGCAACACCACCGCCTGCGTCGATCATGCCCGCAAACGGCTCGAAGCCGCCGGTTACGAGGTGCTCGTCTTCCACGCCACCGGCACCGGCGGCCGCACGATGGAATCATTGATCGAATCCGGTCTGGTGGCCGGCGTGCTCGACATCACCACGACCGAATGGGCGGACGAACTGGTGGGCGGTGTGCTGGGGGCCGGCCCTACGCGACTGGAGGCTGCCGCCCGCCGGGGCGTGCCGGCCATCGTGGCGCCGGGCTGCCTCGACATGGTGAACTTTTTGGCACCCGAGACGGTGCCGGCCAAGTTCAAGGGCCGAAACTTCTACCAACACAATCCGCAGGTCACTCTCATGCGTACCACGCCGGAGGAGTGCACCCGGCTCGGCCGGATCATTGCGGAGAAACTCAACCTCTCCACCGGGCCGGTGACCGTCCTGCTGCCCTTGCGCGCCATCAGCGTCATCAGCGCGCCGGGACAGAAATTCCACGATCCGGCAGCCGACCAAGCCCTGTTCGACGCCCTGAAGGCCGGCCTCCGACCGGACATCCGCGTCATCGAAATGGACTGCGAGATCAACGCGCCGGCGTTTGCCGATGCCTGCGTCGAGGCGCTGCTGGCCAACATCGCGGCCCGGCGTTGAACGCGCCCGCCGCCGGCACCTCCCGCTGGCCAACCCGATGCAAGCGCCCCTTGGCGGCGCCCGTAACCGGCTTCGCATGTGGCAGGTCATCTCGTTCGTCATGAACACCCGAACGCTCCTTCTCCTCCTCGGTCTTGGCCTGGCTTGGCCCTCCTCATCCCCTGCGAACAGCACCGCCGCGGACCCGAAGTTCTGGTCCCAATGGCGTGGCCCGCTGGCCAGCGGAGTTGCGCCGTTGGCGGACCCACCCCTGACCTGGAGCGAGACCAACAACGTGAAGTGGAAGGTGAAGATCCCCGGCTTCGGCACGTCCACGCCGATCATTTGGGAGAACCGCGTTTTCATCCTGACCGCCGTGCCGACGGGCAAGAAGGTCGAGCCCAAAGAGCCGGCGGCGGCAGCGCCCCCGCCGGAGCCGGCCGGCAACCCGGAAGGCGGCCAGCGCCGTGGACGCGGCGGCGGGTTCGCCTCCGAAAAACCGACCGAGAGTCATCGCTTCGTGGTGTTGTGTCTGGACCGCGCCACTGGAAAGGTTCTGTGGGAGAAGACCGCGCGGGAGGAAGTGCCGCACGAGGGACACCACCGGGACCACGGCTATGCTTCGGCGTCACCGGTCACCGACGGCAAGGTGCTGGTGGCCCACTTCGGTTCGCGCGGTCTCTACTGCTACGACCTGGAGGGGAACCTGAAATGGGAGAAGGACCTTGGTGACATGCGCACGCGCAACGGCTTTGGCGAGGGCAGTTCGCCCGCGCTGCACGGGGATACGGTGGTGGTGTTGTGGGACCATGAAGGTGAGGATTTCATCGTGGCCCTCGACAAGAACACCGGCAAAGAGCTCTGGCGCACCCCGCGCGATGAACCCAGCGGCTGGTGCACGCCTCTGATCGTCGAGCACGCCGGCCGGCGCCAGGTCATCGTCAACGCCACCGGCAAGGTACGCAGCTACGACCTGGCGAATGGCCGTGTCCTTTGGGAATGCGCCGGGCAGACGGCCAACGCCATCCCCTCGGCTGTCGCGGCGGAAGGGGTGGCCTACGTGACCAGCGGCTTTCGCGGCAGCGCCTTGCAGGCCATCAAGCTCGACGGCAAGGGAGACCTGACCGGCACCGACGCCATCCTGTGGAGTCACAACCGCAACACCCCCTACGTTCCCTCGCCGTTGCTCTTCGGTGATGCACTGTACTTCGTAAAAGGCAACGAGGCGATGCTCTCGTGCTTCGAGGCGCGCACCGGCAAGCCCGTCATCGACGGGGAACGAATCGAAGGCATCCGCGGCGTGTACGCCTCGCCGGTCGCCGCCCGGGACCGCATTTACCTTCTCGGGCGCGATGGGGCGACGGTGGTTTTGAAAAAGGGATCGAAACTCGAAGTGCTGGCAACGAACAAACTCGACGACAAGACCGATGCCTCCATCGCCCTGGTTGGGCGGGAACTGTTCATCCGGGGCCACCAGTATCTCTACTGCATCGCGGAGTGAAGACACTGCGGTCGGGCCCGCTTGCAACGGACCGAGGCACGTTTGGTGCCCGCAGGCAGGCCCCGGCGGCAGGAATGCCGACGTAACCATCGGTCCGCGTTCGAGGTCACCATGAAAGTTATGAACCTCCGCCCTCGCTTTGCTTTGGTCTGGTGCCTGATCCCGCTTGCCACCGTCTCCGCCAAGGCCGGCCAGTGGCCGGGCTGGCGCGGGCCATCCGGCAACGGGGTGGTGCCCGCCGGAGAACTGCCTCTGACCTGGTCAGCCTCAAACAACGTGCGCTGGCGGGTGGATCTGCCGGGGCGCGGCAATTCCTCGCCCATCGTGTGGGGGGACCGGGTCTTCGTCACCCAGGCGGTAAGCGCGGACAACCGCCGCACCGTGATGTGCTTCGATCGAGCAACCGGCAAACTGCTTTGGCAGGCAGGGCCGGTTTACACGGAGCGGGAGCCTACCCAACGCGACAACCCCTACTGCGCGGCCACGCCCGTGACCGATGGTGAGCGGG
>DATLZF010000396.1:0-4286 GCA_035574135.1 Candidatus Methylomirabilota bacterium | reverse complement strand
GGGACGGTCACGGAGTTGTTCGTGTCTGCAACGCTGATCGGACGGTCTGCTTCGACCCATCCAGCCGGGTCGAGGCTGGAGTTCTGTTGCAAGAGGAAGCCGGTGGCGTTGGTCGGCCACATCAGGCGCAAAGTGCCGGCTTGGGGCACGGCAAACGAGAGTTTCGGCCCGGCGGGGATGAAGTTCGCAATCAAGGAGCGGTTGACGATGTTCGTGAAGGTGTAGGTGGCCGAGCGACTGACGATTCTCCCCTGCTCGGTCCAGTGGGCGAAGACGTATCCGGCCGCGGGCGTGGCCGTGACGGTGGTTTCCGTGTCGCGGGCGTAGGTGCCGTCGCCAGTTGTCGTGCCGGCGTCGAGGGGTGAAGCCACGGTATCGACCGTGTAGCGCGGGGGAAGAGCGGCTGCGGCCGCGGCGATGGTCAGTGTGTAGGTGCGACGCACGGGCGGATCGTCGCCGGCCGTGGCGCCGACGGTGAAGGAAAAGACGCCGCTTTCGGTCGGCGTGCCGGAGAGTTCGCCGGTAATGTTGTTGAAGGTCATTCCGGCGGGCAGCGCGCCGGCATTGGTGGCGATGAACGGATGGTTGCCGCCGATGACCACGGCGCGGCGGGGGTAGGGCACGTTCACCACGCCGTCCTGGAGATGCTCGATCAGGCCGACGGGCGCATCCACGTCGAAGGCGGACATCTGGGCGCCGAGGTATTCGCCCACGACGATGGTGTCGGCAAACTCATCAATGCCGTGGAGGTCGTCCGGACCGACGTCTTCGGCCAAGGCTTCACCGTTTTCGGGATCGACCGGGCCGACGTATTTGAAGAACTCGTAGCGGCGGGTGATGACTTCGTCGCCTTCGGGCAATTCCTCCGGCTCAGCCTCCAATTGGCCGTTGGGGCCGCCATCGGGGCGGCCGAAGCGGGTTTGCAACAGCTTCCACTCGACCTCGACCTCGTCCGGCTCGTCGTTGCGCCAGTTACGGTCGTCGTCGTCGTCCGGGTCGTCGGAGACCAGGTCGCGCAGCTTCACCTCGCGGTTGTTGTGCGTCTTGGTCTTGATCATTTTTACGAACGTGGCGGGCCCGTACTCCCGCACCGGCCGGGCCGGGGCGGCCGGGATGACCACGCGGACCTGCGCCGCGCCGGCGCCTGCCGGCGGCAGGTAGGTGAAGCGGGGCGTGGAAACATTCACCGCCTCGCCGCGCACGAGATGGCCGGTTCCGTCATCCACAAGCCAGTAGTAGGTGATGTTGGTGGGATTACCACGAAAGCCGCAACCGAAGTGTTCGCCGCCGAAATTGATGAGCGGGTTGGTGAACCGGTGGCCGTCGGTCGGCGCGATGGCGTTGGTGGGCACGGCGGTGTAGGCCGACCATCCGCCGTTGGTGCGCACGGCGGCGTAACGGATGCGCACGCGCGGGCGCGACGGGTTGGAATGGTCCTCCGTGATGGTGGGTGTGCCGTAGTGGTTCCAGTTGTAGGTGTAGGTGATGTCATGGCTGTGAAGGTCTTCAATTTCGATCTCGAAGCCGTGACACTCGACGCCGGTGCCGTTGACCACATCAAAATTATGAATCGTGCCGTAGGCAACGCTGTTCTGCGCCGCGGCCGGTGAGAGGGCGGCGCAGCTTAGCGCGCAGAGGCCCAGCGTGAGGGCGGTTTTGCGGGGGAGCCGGCGGAGGTGATGAGGCAGGGCTTGGCAGGCTCGTTGGCCAATCCGGCCGGCCAGGCTCGTCAATGTCAGTTTCATGGTCATGTTTTGGTTGAGTGTTGCATGGTCTGCCTCGCACCCAGGGAGCAGGCGGAGCCGAATACGCTGTTGCAGGCGACGTGCCGCCTGATCCGACCGGCGAAGGGAGGACGCTTTCGGCGCGGTTTGGTCGGGTTTCTGAACGGAGGGCCGGCCGGCGTGTTCCGTTGCCGGAACAGCCGGTGCTCCGAGGTGCTCCGAGGTGTTCCGAGGTCGGAGCAATATCGGCGGCGACCACGCGCGGGCGTTGCGGTGAGGTCGCGGCTCGCGCTCATCCTTGGCGAGGGAATGGCCGTGGATAGCGAAGGCAGCGGCGTGGGCTGCGCTGTGCCGGCTGGCGGGCCTAGTCAGACGCGGAAGTTGCCTCCCGCAATTCCGGCCACTTCTCGAGCCGTCGGAGCAGAGCTTGCGGCGAGAGGCCCAGTTTTGCCGCGGCGCGGCGGATGCCACCGTGACACTCCCTCAGGGTGGCACGTATCATCCGATATTCCTGCGCCTCCAGTGGCGGCAGGCCCGTGCGCATTGCGGGCAGCGGTTCGTCGGTGGGAGCCGTGGTGGTGGGTGACGCCGGCGAAAGCAGGGAGGATCGGGAGTGGGGTTCGAGTCCCTTGAGCCACGAAGCGTCGAACGCCAGCCAGCGGCCGTCCTCCGGCGTGCGCAGCAGGGCGCGCTCGAGAAGGTTTCGGAGTTCGCGGACGTTTCCCGGAAAATCGTGGGCCGCGAGGGCGGCGAGGTCCGTGGCGCGCAACAAGGGCGGACGCCGGCCGTACCGGCTTGCCAGGTGAGCGAGGAGATGTTCGGCCAGGGGCGGGATGTCTTCGCGGCGCTGGCGGAGGGGCGGAATGTGCACCGTAAACACTTCGATCCGAAACAGCAGATCTTCGCGAAACCGTCCCGCTTGCACCTCCGCGCGCAAGGATTTGTTGGTCGCGGTCACGAACCGGCCGGTGAAGGTCTCGTGGGCGGTGGCGCCGAGCGGACGAAACTCGCGCCCTTCCAGAAAGCGAAGCAACTTGGCTTGCGAGGCCAGCGGTACCTCGGCGATTTCGTCGAGAAACAATGTGCCGCCCTGGGCTGCCGCGACGAGGCCCGTGCGGCGCCGGTCGGCGCCGGTGTAGGCGCCCCGCTCCGCGCCAAACAGCTCCGCTTCGAACATGTCACCCGGCACCGCGGCGCAATTGAGCGCCACATAGGGCACGGTGGCGGCGCGCTCGCCGAAGGTGAGCCGGTGCAATGCCCGGGCGGCGGCGTCCTTGCCCACGCCGCTTTCGCCCGTGAGCAACACCGTGGCGGCCGGATGCCGCGCCGCCTGCCGGAGTTGGTGCATCACCTCCCGCATGGCGGACGAAGGGCCGATGCACTCGGCGCTCGCGTCGTTGTGGCGTTGGTGCTGCAGCCGCAGGCGGGCCCGCCCGAGGCAGTCGGCCAGCAGGTTCTCATCGACCGGCTTGGTGAGGTAATCGAACAGGCCGTTGCGCGTCAGGGCGATGGCCTCGGCCAGATCCGGCAGCCCGGTGATCATGACGATAGGGGCATCCGGGTTGCGGCGGCTAAACTGGCCGAAGAAATCGTAAGCCTTGCCGTCGGGCAAATGATTGTCGAGCAGCACCAGATCGAAGGCGGTTCCAAGCGTCGCCGCGCCCGCTTCCGCAAGGGTCTTGCAGTGGGTCGGCTCTCCGCCCTCCCGCCGCACCACTTCGGCGACCAGGGCGGCGAAGGCGGGATCGTCCTCCACGATCAGGCAGGAGAACCGCCCGGGGGGCTGCGCGGCAGATCGGTCGCTGGCGGCGCTCATCGTCGGCCGCCATCGTAGGGGAGTGGCGGCTTTCGAATCAATTTCATTGCGGGTCCTGCGGCCTGCGATCGGATTCCCGCCGGCCGGAGCGTCTCCGAATGACAAGCTACGATGTCGCGGCGAGAGTGGCTTCGAGGATGCGAACGATGCGTTCCGCCGCCTGGCCGTCGCCAAAGACATCCGACGCGCGGCACATGCGGGCATGGGCGGTCGGTTCGGTGAGCAGGCGGTCGCACTCGCGGATGATGAGTTTCTCGTCCGTGCCCACCAGCCGCAGGGCGCCGGCGCGCACGCCTTCCTGGCGCTCGGTTTCCTGGCGCAGCACGAGCACGGGTTTGCCCAGTGCGGTGGCCTCCTCCTGCACGCCACCCGAATCGGACAGCACCAGATAGGCGTGCCGCAGGCAGGTAAGAAACGTATCGTAATCCAGCGGTTCGCAGACGACGACGTTGTCCTGCGGCGTCAGGATGGGCCGGAGCAGTTCGCGGACGCGGGGATTGGGGTGAAGGGGGAGCAGGATGACGGCTTCCGGATGCGCCCGTGCCACGGCGCGGAGGGCCCGCGCTACGGCCAGCATGGGTTCGCCGAGGTTCTCGCGGCGATGGCAGGTGACAAGCAGCAGTCGTTGCTGCAGGCGCGTCCCGAGGAGCTTTTTCAGCGGCGCCAGCCGACAGCGCGGCGCCATCCAGCGCAGGGCGTCCACGACGGTGTTGCCCGTGAGGTGAATCAGGTCGGGCGCGACGCCC
>DATLZF010000395.1:0-7549 GCA_035574135.1 Candidatus Methylomirabilota bacterium | reverse complement strand
CTGTAACCCTTGCCCGCCTGCATGGGCAGCTTCAACCCCAGCCCCGACGCCAGCCGAGGCGACCACGCGCCCCCGCAGACGACGAATTCATCCGCCTCGAGCTCGCCGCGCCCGGTCATCACCGCCGCCACGCGGCCGGCTTCCATTCGCCAGCCGTTGGCCTCCGTCTCCCACAGGAACTCGACACCCGCCCCGCGCAGCCTCTCCTCCAACGCGGCCATGAAGCGGTCGGGGCTCAAGTGGCAATCGCCCGGAAAGTACACCGCGCCGGCGATGTCCATGGTGATGCCGGGCTCCAGCCGGGAGGCGCCCGCCGCGTCGAGCACTTCGGCGGCGAGGCCCAGTTCACGTGCCCGCGCGGCCATGTGCGCTTCCTCGTCGAGCGTGTGCGCCGAGCGGCACAACATCAGCAGCCCACGGCGCGTCAGGCCAAAGTCGGTGCCCGGTTCCGCCGCGAATTCCTCGAAGCAGGCGCGGCTGGCTAGGTTCAGATCACGCAGCAAGGGCGACGCCCGGCGGACCTGCTCGGCAGTGGCCGCCCGCCAGAATCTCCAGCCCCAATGCAGCAGGTCGGCGTCCAGACGGGGCTTGATGTAGAAGGGAGATTTGGGATTCCACATCCACTTGAGCCCGAGCGCCACCATGCCGGGCGCGGCCAGGGGAACGAAGTGGCTGGGCACGACCATGCCCGCGTTGCCGAAGGAACAGCCGGAACGTCGCGCGGGCTGGCGGTCCATGACGGTGACGCGATGCCCCGCGCGGGCCGCGTAATAGGCCGAGCACAGGCCGATGACGCCGCCGCCGATGACGAGAACGCGTCCACTCATGCGACGGGCCGGATGCCCCAGCAAAACGGATCGCGTTCGTCCAGCAACAGCGCGCCCTCGCCATTCACGTGGGCCACACCGGTGATGGTGGGGATGATGTGCCCCTGGTCCCGATCCAGCCAGCGAAACCGGCCCTTGAACGTGCTGCCCACGATGCTTTCCTGCACCCATTCCTCGCCCTCGGCCAGTTTTCCGTCCGCCGCCAGACAGGCCAGCTTGGCACTCGTGCCCGTGCCGCACGGCGAGCGGTCGTAGGCCCCGCCGGGACAAAGCACGAAATTGCGCGAGTGCGCGCCCGCAGCGCGGGCCGGACCGAACAGCTCCACGTGGTCCACCTCGGGAAATCCCTGGGCGTTGACCGCCTGGCGCAAGCGCCCGGTGAACTCGGTCAGCGCCCCGACGCGCGACAGATCAAGCGCCTGGCCGTGCTCCTCGATGAGGAAAAACCAGTTGCCGCCCCAGGCCACGTCGCCCGTGATCGCGCCCAAGCCCGGCACCTCCACCACTGCGCCCTTTTTCTTGCGAAAGCTGGGCACGTTCTCCACCGACACCGAACCATCCTCGTGCCACGTGGCGGTGACCGCGCCCACGCACGTTTCGAGGCGATGCTCGCCGGGCTGGATGCGTCCGAGATGCGCCAGGGTGGCCATCACGCCAATGGTGCCATGGCCGCACATGCCAAGCAGGCCGACGTTGTTGAAGAAGATGACGCCCGCGAAGCAGGTGGGATCCACCGGCTCGACCAGCAACGCGCCCACCAGCACGTCCGAACCGCGCGGCTCATTGACGACAGCGGAGCGGAAGTGGTCATGCCGCTCGCGCAACACCCGGGCTCGGTCGGCCACACTGCCGCGCCCGAGATCCGGTCCGCCGGCCCATACCACGCGCGTGGGCTCGCCCCCGGTGTGCGAATCGATGATGTGAACGCGATTCATCGGTGCCCGGGGATTTTCGGCCGGCTGGCGATCCCGTCGTGGATGATCCGGAGCACGCGCCGGCGTTCCGCTCCGGCCAGCGGTCGCCGCGGCGCCCGCACCCACTCGGCGCCCAGCCCGCATTCCTGCACGGCCAGCTTGATGTATTGAACGAACTTGGTGTGGGTATCCAGGTGCAGCAGCGGGGTGAACCAGCGGTAAAACTCTCGCGCCTTGTCCCAATGCCCGCGCCGCGTCAGTTCCCAGAAATACTGGTTCTCTGCCGGGAAGGCGATGCCGCTGCCGGCCACCCAGCCGTCGATGCCCAGAATGCTCGCTTCGAGGGCGAGATCGTCCACGCCGGTGAAGATGGCGAAGCGGTCGCCGCAGACATTGTGCAGATCGGTGATGCGGCGCACGTCACCGGAGCTTTCCTTGAGCGCGACGAAGTTCTTGATCTTTCCCAGCTCGGCGAACATCTCGGGCGTGATGTCGTTCGCGTAGCTGATGGGGTTGTTGTAGATCATGATCGGCAAGCCGGTGGCTCGGGCAACGGTGCGGAAGTGCGCCAGCGTTTCCTCGGGGGCGCCCTTGTAGAGCATGGCGGGCATGAGCATGATGCCATCGGCGCCGAGCTTTTCCATGTCGCGCGCGTAACGCACGGCCTCGGCAGTGCTCGTTTCGGCCACGCCACTGAGGACGGGCACGCGTCCGTGGACCGCCTCCACCATGGCCGCGATGACGCGCCGTTTCTCCTCGGCCGTCATGGGCTGGTTTTCGCCGAGCGACCCGAGGAAGATGAGGCCGCTGACGCCGGACTCGATAAGCGCCTCCGCGTGGCGGGCGGTGGCTTCGAGATTCAGCGAACCGTCCTTGTGCATTTGCGTGGTGATGGCGGGGAAAACGCCGGACCAGAAGGGTTTCATGTCAGGGAAGCGCGTCGGTGGCGGAGAAGGGCTCGTCGAGCCGGTTCAGGGTCAGGTAAAGAGGGCCGGAGGCCATCGCGCCGTCGGCGAACGGCAGGTTGTACTTCACTTCCATTTGCATGACGGGGCGCAGGTCGGGCAGTTCGAGAAAGACGCTGCGGCCATCGCGCAGCAGTTTGGCCGACCGCACCTCCACGTCGTCGCGCCCCGCTTTGCCCGGCCGGGCCACGGAGTAATCCTTCGAGCCGTAGTCGGCCGAGTAGTGGTAATTCCATTGCCGGGCGGCAAAACGCCCCGCATCGGTGGCGGCTTGCGGCTCGAGTGTCCGGGCGAAGGTCAACACCAGGCCGTTGCGATGCGCCCGCCAGGCCACGGGCACACGCGGAGGTGCGCCCGTGTAGCGCACCCGTTGCAGGCAGCCATCCCGCGCCGCGCTGGTCTGCCAGCCGGTGCTGCCTGCGACGTAAAGGTGTCCATCGCGGGGGTTAAAGGTTCCGCGCATGGGACCGGAGAGGAACCGGACGGGCAAGGCCACCGCCGCGCCCTGGGCCGGCGGTGAGGCCGCGTCCCGCAGGATGAGCAACAGCCCGCATCGTCCCCAGGTGAAATGCAGCATCTGACCCCCCAGCGCACCCCACTTGTCCGTCGGGACCCAGACCTGACTGGACCCGGAATTGTCGAGCGCATGCGGCAGCCAGCACAGCGGCGTGTCGTAGCCCAGCGGCCGCTCCGGGGTGATCTTCGGGCCACCGTAGCCGTAGTAACCGCCCGATTTGATCTCGATGACCGCCGAGGACGGTGTCCATTCGCCCTGCTGCGGCGCCACCGTGACGATACCGCCCGGGCCGACCCCGAGGCCGTTGGGATTCCGAAAGCCCGTCGCCAGCGTCTCCTGCCTCCGGCCGTCGGGCGATATGCGGTGCGCCCCCTTCGGGTCCACGTAGTAGAAGTTTCCGGCCTCGTCGCGCTCCAGGGACGTGACGTAATCATGCCCGCCTGCGGAACTGGTCCGAAGCTGACAGAAATTCTCGTAGCGGTCCGCCTCGTCGTCGCCATTCTCGTCGTGCAGGACGGTGATCTGATCGCGTCCGAGGACGTGCACGCGGTTCTTCACCACGCGCAGGCCGAGCGGTTGGTAGAGGCCGGTGGCGAATCGCTTCCAGGTCAACGTTCGTGGCCTTTCCTCCAGACCTCGCACGAGCCACACGTCGCCATGAATGGTGCTGACCGCCGCCGCGCCGTCGTCGAGGAAATCCACGCCCGAGCAGAAGAACAGCGCCTTCCAGGGATTCGCGTACGGAACGGTGAGCGTATCGACGGCGAAGCCGTCCGTTGGAAAACCCGTCTGAGCGGTCGTGGTGAGAGCCGGTGCCCAACGCGCGGGACCAGGTTGAGCGAGAGCGGTGATGTTTTCGATGGCCGCCAGCGAAGCGGCGGCCTTCTCAAAAGCCGGCCACTGCCCGGCCGCGCCGGACCAGACGAGCACTTTCAACTTACAGGGCTGCGTCCGGGCGGGCACTTCGAGGTCGAGATGGCCTTCCGCGGCCGTGAGCCAATCGGGCCCGCCCCCCGCCACGGCGAACGCGGTCACACGGTTGGTTTGTTCCGCCCTGGCCAGCGCGAGAGCCGCGTTCGTCACGACCCGTGTGACGGCGCTACTGGAAGCGAACAACCGGTGCCGCAGCGGGCGGGTATCAGGCGCGATCTCGAGCGTCCGCGTGAAGACCAGCAGTTCTCCGGCCCGCTCCAGCCAGGGTGTCTCGCGCACGAGCGTTGCGCCCACGCGCGTTTCGAGCACGACGCGCCGGCCGTGCGGGCGTAGGGCCTCGTGTCGCGCTTCGGCATCCAGCCAGCCCGCGCCGGCGCCGCTGGCAAACGCCCACTCACCCGCGCGGGTGGGCGCCGCCATGATGCCAAACCGGCTGGAGGGAAACTTGAGGAATCCCCCTGTCCAGGCGGCGCGCAAGCTCGGACGCCCGAGGTCGTAACAAACCGACCCTTCACCGTCCGCACCGACCCGCACGCTCAATGCCCGCACCACCGTCCCGTCCGGTGTGTGCAGACTTGAACTGAGGAACGCGCCGATGTCGGTCTGATTCCAACGCGCATCGATCCAATCGCGTTCGACCTGTTGCGCGACCTCCTTGCCGGCGGTGGCGTGAGTGCCGGCTTGCGGTTCGGCCGCCCGGGCTGGTACCGCCGGGCTGAGGGCGGCGGTGGCGAGCAGGACGGCGAGGAGAGGTTCGCGCAAAGACGACTTCGCCCAAGGACCCGCCGAACTGAGGCGGTCGGAGCGCAGGCCAGCGGCCGGTCGCCATTCGAAGGTGCGCCGCGGCGGCGGAGGCTTCGAGGGCCGCCTCCCGGGCAGCCCGCCGTCGCATGGTTGGTTCAAGGATGCCGTTTTCACAAAATGGCCCGGCTGAATCCTCGGGCGGGATTACTGCTGTTCGAGGTCATAAAAGCGCCACGAGGAGCGGAAGTCGCGCGGGAGAGGATGGCCGCCCAAGCGGGCGCGGATCATTTCCACAGGAATGGCGTTCTGGCGGAGGATGGCGTCGTGGAAGTCGCGATTGGTCATCCGGCCGGTGTCCACAAGCTCGCGGCGCAGGGCGCGAAGCTGAAGGCCCCCCAGCATGTAGGCCGCCTGGTAGAGCGGCTCGTAGCTGCCCCCAAACGAGCGTCGCACTTCTCCCGTGGCGTTACGGCGCTCATGCCCCACGCGCTCGACCAGAAAATCAATGGCCTCCTGGGGCGTCATCTGGCCGAGGTGAAACTTCAGCGAGAAAATGATGCGGGCGCAGCGGTGTGAGCGCCAGAAGAGCATACCCACCCGGTCTTCGGGCGACTGGGCAAAGCCCAGGTCCCACAACAGCATCTCCCAGTAGAGGGGCCAGCCTTCGACGATGAACGGCGTGCGAAAGAGGCGGCGATGCGTGTTGTGCCGTTGGGCCATGAAGAGCTGGAGGTGGTGGCCGGGAATCAGCTCATGATGGACCGTGGCGCGGCTGAAGTGGATGTTGTTGCCACGCATGCTCATCAGTTTGTCCTCGTGGCTCATCGTTGCGGTGGGGAAGGACACCGAGATGACCTCGCCGCCGGTGAAGAAGGGATTCACGCGCTGCCGCTCCGGCGTCATCATTTCCATGCGCCAGGTTTCCTGGCACAACGCGGGAATGGTGACGAGGTCGCGCTGTTCGAGGAACGCCACCGCCTCGTCGGCCAGTTTCTTGATCAGGGCCGGCTGTTCTCCCGGCTTGACGTGCAGGTTGCTGACGTGATCGAGCGCCTTGCGCCAGTCGTCACCGAAACCCAGATCCCGCGCGGCCCGGCGGTATTCGGCCTCGCACCAGGCAAATTCCTTCTCGGCGATCCGGATGAGTTCCTCCGGCGTGTAGGGGATCATCTCGTAAGCCAGCGCGTCGAGCAGGGCTTCGCGACCAATCGGATCGCCGATGATGGGGTCGTCATCCTCTCCGGCGAGACCGGCCAGTTTCTTGCGGAGGAACCCGGCGTAGTCCTCCAGTGCCTTGTCCGCCTTCTGATAGGGCTGGCTGGTCCACCAAGTGAACTCGGGATCGTAGCCCGCGTAGAAGTCATTCCAACGTTTGAGCGTCTGCCGCAAGCGATCCGTGGTGGAGGCGGCGCGGTGGGCGACGGCTTTTTGGGGCAGCCCGGCTCTGGCCTCCTTGTCGTCGAGCGACTTCTCCAGCTTCTTGCGGGTGGATTCGAGCTGGCGGACGAGTTCGGCCAGAACGCGGGCGGCCTGCGGCGAATTGACCGGTTCCATGCGCCGCCGCGTTTGTTCGAGGTTCACCACGGCATCGGCAAAGGGGATGAGCTCGGCCATTTCGGCCAGGCGCTTTTGCTCGTGTTCCAGTCCGCGCAATTCGTGGCGCAGTTTGTGACGAAAGAGGATGTGGTCCACCCGGTCATCGGCGTCGAGCGCGTCGAAGTCCACTGCATCGACCCGCGCGAGCTGCTCCTCATAAAAGCGGCGCAGGCGCTCGGTACGGCTGGCGGCCGTGGGAACTGTGTGGTCCCGCTCCAGCGCGCCGAGGTCGGTTTGATGGCGTTCGATCAAACCGCGCATCGGGCTGAGAGAGGCATCGAGGGCATTGGTGAGATCGAGGCTGGCGGCCCGGACGTGCGGAAGGAACGTCGTGGCGAGAACGAGAACGGTTCCGCCGGTGAGCAAGAGTCTGGTCTTCATGTCTGGAACGGGACGCGGGGAGTCAATCAGGTTCCCCGCAGGAACGCCAGAGGCGAGGCATTATGGCCGCGGTCGCGGGGTTGTCTTGGCTCGAAAGGACGAATGAGACGCTGTTTCCCGCACAGGCCGAGCGTCCGGCGCCCCCTCGGCCCCGTCGATTGTGCAGAGGCTCGCCCGTGCTCGCCGCCGCATTCTTGCAGCCCCTGCCGCCGTGCGTTAGCGTCCGTTCATGAAAGTGTGGCTGCTGCTGTGGCTCTGCCTGGCATCCGCAAGCGTGGCGGCTGCGGCGGGCGACGAGACCGTTGAGGCCGGACGCCGCAAGGTGTTCGTCCTGCCGATTCGCGACGAGATCGCCCCACCGATGCTCTACCTGGTGCGCCGTGGCGTAAAGCAAGCCATGGAAGCCCGGGCCGATTTGCTGGTGGTGGATATGGACACCCACGGTGGCCGCGTGGACATCACCGAGGAAATCATGGGCGTGCTTGGCCGGTTCCAGGGCGAGACCGTCACCTACGTGAACCGCAAAGCCTTCTCGGCCGGCGCCTTCATCTCGGTGGCCACGCGGAAGATCTACATGGCACCCCAGAGCGTCATCGGCGCCGCCGCACCCATCATGCTCTCCCCTGGCGGCACCGGGGTGGAGAAGATGCCGGACACGATGGAGGTGAAGAC
>DATLZF010000394.1:0-2002 GCA_035574135.1 Candidatus Methylomirabilota bacterium | reverse complement strand
CGCCAGCGCCGCCGGGCCAGCGTGAAGCGGTCCACGGTCAATGCCACGGCAGGAAGGTTGGCCGCGGCCTGCGCCAGCGGACCGCGAACGACCTCGAGTGCGACCGATGAGCGGAACAAGCCAAGCATGGGGCTCAGGAGGGTGCGCGGCCCGCGCGCCCGCTTGGGCAGCTCGAAATCCGTTGGTGAGGAGGGGAGCTGTTGGAGCGCTGCATGGGTTCGGGGATCAATGCTTCAGAACAGGAAGTACCGCTGCGCCAAAGGCAACGCTTGGGCCGGCTCGCACGTGAGCACGCGGCCGTCCGCCTTCACGGTGTAGGTCTCGGGATCGACCTCGATCCTGGGCAGGGCGTCGTTCCAAAGCAGATCTCTTTTGGAAACCATGCGTGTCCCCTTGACCGCCACCAGCCGTTTGCCCAGAGCCAGTTGCCCCACCCTGCCCTGCCGCAGCGAGGCTTCGCTCACAAAGGTGACGCTGGTGCTGAACTTCGCGCGCCCGTGGGCGGCGAACTGGTGCCGGTAAAACGTGGGCTGCGGCGTCGGGATGCTGGCGTTGGGATCGCCCATGACGGCGTGGGCGATGAGGCCGCCCTTGAGCACAAGCTCCGGTTTCACGCCAAAGAATGCCGGCTTCCACATCACCAGGTCCGCCAGCTTGCCCACCTCGACACTGCCCACCTCGTGGGCGATGCCGTGGCTGAGGGCGGGATTGATGGTGTATTTGGCGATGTAGCGCAGCACGCGGAAGTTGTCGGCTGCGGCGTGGGCGGCGACAGGCGAAGCGAGCTTGCCGAACTGCACCTTCATTTTGTGGGCGGTCTGCCAGGTGCGGGTAATGACCTCGCCAACGCGCCCCATCGCCTGGCTGTCGCTGGACATCATCGAGAAGGCCCCCAGATCGTGCAGGCAATCCTCCGCGGCAATGGTCTCCGGCCGGATGCGCGATTCGGCAAAGGCAACGTCCTCCGGAATCTTCGAGTCCAGGTGATGGCACACCATGAGCATGTCGAGATGCTCGTCGATGGTGTTGACGGTGAACGGCCGCGTCGGATTGGTGGACGAGGGCAGCACGTTCGCCTCGCCCGCCACGCGGATGATGTCCGGGGCATGACCGCCGCCGGCACCCTCGCTGTGAAAGGTGTGGATGGTTCGGCCCTTGAAGGCCCTGATCGTATCCTCGACGAAGCCCGACTCGTTCAACGTATCGGTGTGAATGGCGACCTGCACGTCGAGTTCATCGGCCACGCCAAGGCAGCAATCGATGGCGGCCGGTGTCGTGCCCCAGTCCTCGTGCAACTTCAAACCGATGGCGCCGGCGAGGATCTGTTCCCGCAGCGGCTGGGGCGTGGCGCAATTGCCCTTGCCCAAGAACCCGAGGTTGATCGGGTATTCGTCGGCCGCCTCCAACATGCGGTGGATGTTCCAAGTGCCGGGCGTGCAGGTGGTGGCAAAGGTGCCGTGGGCCGGGCCTGTGCCGCCCCCGAGCAGGGTGGTGACACCGCTGGCCAAGGCGTGATCAATCTGCTGCGGGCAGATGAAATGGATGTGCGAATCAATGCCGCCCGCCGTCACGATGCACCCCTCGCCCGCGATCACTTCCGTGGTAGCGCCGACGATCATCGGATTCTTCTGCCCGGTCACCGGATCGGCCCAGGCGGACCCGAGTCCACTCTGGATGCCGGGATTGCCGCCATGGCCGAGGCCCACGATGCGTCCGGCCTTGATGCCGATGTCGGCTTTGATCACACCCAGCGCCGCGTCAATGACAGTGGCGTTGGTAATGATCAGATCGAGCGCCTCGGCGTCCGTGGCTGTGGGCGACTGGCCCATGCCGTCGCGGATGACCTTGCCGCCGCCGAACTTGATCTCGTTGCCGTAACCGCCGCCCTCGGCGACAAGATCGCGCTCGATCTCGATGAACAGCTCGGTGTCCGCGAGGCGGAGCTGGTCGCCCACGGTGGGACCGAACATCTCCGCGTATTGTCGGCGGGAAAGTTGGAGGG
>DATLZF010000393.1:0-11761 GCA_035574135.1 Candidatus Methylomirabilota bacterium | reverse complement strand
CCGGCGGTCGTGCAGAGTGCCGCTCTTGCCCAAGGTGACCATTTTCTCCGCCACGGAACGGGCGGCCTTGGCCTTGGCGAGCGTGGTGGTGACTCGTTTGTGCTTGATGAGGCTGCAAACCAGGTTGGCCAGCATCATGTTCCGATGCTTGGACGTGCGCCCCAGCTTGGCCGTTCGTTTGAGGTGTCGCATAACGATGCGGGTTTAGAGAGCCGCCTTTTCCTCTTTCGGCCCATCCAGCAGCTCGGGATCGATGTTCATGCCGAGGGTGAGGCCCAAGGCGGCCAGCTTCTCCTTGATTTCGTTCAGGGACTTTTTGCCGAAGTTGCGGTACTTGAGCATCTCCTGCTCCGTCTTCATGGCCAACTGGCCGACGGTGGTGATGTTGGCGTTGTTGAGGCAGTTGGCCGCCCGGACGCTCAACTCGATCTCGTTCACGCTCATGTTGAGCAGCTTCTTCATCTTCGCCTTCTCGTCGTCCTGCTTTTCCGCCACCTCCTCGAACTCGACGGCGTTCTTGTCGTAGCCGACAAACACGTCCAAGTGATGCTGGAGAATGGCCGAGGCCTGCGTGAGGGCGTCGTCCGGCGAAATGCGGCCGTCGGTCCAGATCTCGATGATGAGCCGGTCGTAGTCTGTGCGCTGGCCGACGCGGGCGTTCTCGACCGCGTAACGGACGCGGGTGACGGGCGAGAACAGCGAATCGATGGCAATCACGCCGATGGGCTGGTCCACCTTCTTGTTTTCATCCCCCGGGCAGAAGCCCCGGCCCACTTTGACCTCCAGCTCCATCTCGAAGCGTTTCTTGCGGTCCAACGTGCAGATCAACTGCTTGGGGTTGACGAGCTCGACGTTCTGGTTGAGCTGGATGTCCTCGGCCAACACTTCGCCCTCCTTGTTGACCGAGAGGAGCAGCGTCTGGGGATCCCGGGTGTGGGCCTTGAAAAGGATTTTTTTCAGATTCAGGACGATATCGGTCACGTCCTCAACGACCCCATCGATGGTGGCGAATTCGTGCATCGCGCCGTCGATCTTGACCGACGTGATGGCAGCGCCTTCCAGCGAAGAGAGGAGGACGCGCCGGAGGGAGTTGCCGATGGTGTGGCCGTAGCCGGTTTCAAACGGCTCGGCGACAAACTTGGCGTAGGTGGCGGTGGCGGACGCTTCGTCCTTGATCAACCGCTTGGGCATTTCGAACCGACCTAGACGTACTGGCATGTTGTGACCTTTCGCAATTTTAATCTGATCGGACCCGGCTTGAATTCCCGCACACCGAATCCGATCCGTATAATTGCCTGCCGTCTCCGGCCCGGCCCCACGACAGGGCGGGTCGTCCACGGCCTTCGGAATCAGCGGGAATAAAACTCGACGACCGCCTGCACATTGGCGATGGGCTGGATCTCCTCCAGCGTGGGCACGCGCATGACGACGCCCTTGAATGCGTCCCGGTTCAGGGACAACCAGTCCGGGACGGCGCGACTGGTGGCGCCTTCCAGGTTCTTCGTGGCCATCTGCCGCGAGACGCTGGAGTCCTTGACCTCGACCGTGTCATTCACTTTCAGCGCGTAAGAGGGAATGTTGACCGCTCGACCGTTCACGCGGATGTGCCCGTGGGACACCATCTGCCGAGCCGCCGCCCGCGTGTTGGCGAAACCGAGATGGTACACGACGTTGTCGAGCCGCGTCTCCAGGATCTGGAGCATCTGCTCGCCCGTCACACCCCGCCGCCGCAACGCACGCTCGTAAACGCCACGGAACTGGCGCTCCAGCAGCCCGTAGTAGTAGCGGAATTTCTGCTTCTCCAGCAGACCGAGCGCGTAGTCCGTGAGCTTGCGCCTCGACTTGGGGCCGTGCACGCCGGGACCGTAATTGCGCCGCTCGAGGTACTTCGTCGGGCCAAAGATGGGCATGCCAAAGCGGCGGCTGATGCGAACGCGGGGACCTGTGTAACGAGCCATAGCTTATGATTTCAAATCGGGAAAGTGGGCGGCAAAACGGATCAGACGCGGCGTTTTTTACGTGGGCGGCAGCCATTGTGAGGAATCGGCGTCACATCCTTGATGACCGTGATCTCAAGACCGATGGCCTGGAGGGCCCGGATGGCGGACTCGCGCCCGGAGCCGGGCCCCTTGACCCGGACCTCGACCTCGCGCATGCCGTGGGACATGGCCTGGCGCGCGGCATCCTGGGCCACCTGCTGCGCCGCAAAGGCCGTGCTCTTGCGCGAGCCCTTGAAGCCAACACGGCCCGCGCTCGACCACCCGAGGACGTTGCCTTGCGCGTCGGTAATGGAAACCTGGGTATTGTTGAAGGTGGCGAGAATGTTCGCGATGCCAGAGACAATATTCTTCGCGTGCTTGGCCTTGATGATCTTCTTGGCAGCGGCATCTTCCCCCAGCAATTGAGCGGCCGTCGGCGCCGCTCCGGCCACCAGCCCCTCGGGTTTGGCAGCCTCAGTCTTCGGAGCCTCCGCAGCCGGTGCCGCGGGTTTGGACGCCGGTGCTTCCGCGCCCGGCTTGGGTTCCTTCTTCACGTCCCCCTTCTTCGGTTTGGTCTCGTCGGCCATAAGGAAAAGTCTGACTTAGTGGATGCCTGCCTTGGCGTTCGGGTTCCGCTGCACGCCCACGGTTTTGCGCGGTCCCTTGCGAGTCCGGGCGTTGGTGGATGTGCGCTGGCCGCGCACGGGCAACCCCCGCATGTGTCGGATACCCCGGTAGCACTTGATGCCTTGAAGGCGCTTGAGGTTGATCCCAATCTCGCGACGCAGGTCGCCTTCAATGACGTATTTGCCGTCCTGGATCGCGTGCACGATCTGCGACAGTTGCTGTTCGGTCAGGTCTTTCGCCCGAATGCTCGGGTCGATCTGGGCGCGCGCCAGAATCTGCTTCGAATTGACCGGACCGATGCCATAAATGTAGCGAAGCGCGATGTCGATGCGCTTCTCGCCCGGAATCTCAACGCCAATGATTCGTGCCATATCGCTTGCTCAAGATTTTTTGCCGCCTAACCCTGCCGCTGTTTGTGCCGGGAGTTGGTGCAGATCACGCGGATCACACCCTTGCGGCGTATGATTTTGCAGTTTTCGCAAAGCTTCTTTACCGATGCGCGAACTTTCATAGTCACTCGTCCAAAGCCGTCTTGTTCGTTCCCACCACCCGGCCACGGGACATGTCGAACGGGGTCATTTCCACGGTCAACCGGTCACCCACCGTCACCGCAGCCAGTCCCGCCCGCTGACGCGCCGAACCATGAGCCAGAATCGCGTGCCCATTGGGCAGGCGCAAATCAAACAGGCCCGGCGATCGGATGGCCGTCACGACACCCTCAACCCGGATGGCATCGCGTCCAGACACGTCAGAATCTCCGGTTCCGATTCTGTCACCAGAACCGTATGCTCAAAATGGGCAGAGAGTGAACCATCTTTGGTCACCACTGTCCAGCCGTCATTCAAGATTTTCACGTCCGGCGCGCCCTGATTGACCATCGGTTCGATGGCCAGAGTCATGCCGGGCCGCAGTTTCGGCGACTTCTTGCCGTCGTCGAAGTTTGGCACCTGCGGCTCCTCGTGCATCGATCGCCCGACGCCGTGCCCGACAAACTCGCGAACGATGCTGAAGCCGTTGGCTTCCACGTGCCGCTGCACGGCCCGCGAAATGTCCACCACCCGGCGGCCGGGGCGGGCCTGAGCAATCCCCGCCGCCAGCGCCTGCTCGGTCACATCCATCAACCGCTGCGCTTCCACGCTGCATCCGCCCACCGCCACCGTGCGGGCCGTGTCGCCGATGAACCCTTGGCTGACGACGCCGACATCGACACTGACAATGTCGCCGAAGTTGAGCCTTCGATCCGAGGCCAACCCGTGCACGACCTCGTTGTTCACGGACAGACAGACATGGCACGGATACTTGCGATAACCCAGGAACGCGCTGCGGGCGCCGTAGTGCCGGATGCGCACCGCCGCGTACTCATCGATCTCACGCGTGGTTCGTCCCGGCTGAATCCACCCGCAGACCTCATCCAGAATCCTCCGCGCCAAACGGCAGGCGGGCCGCATTGCCGCCAGATCCCGCTCGGTTTTGAGAATGATCATTCGTTCAGGGCCCCCCACCCGCGACGCCTAGAAGCGGCCCCGCAGACGCCCCTTCTTCAGAAACCCGTCGTAGTGCCGCATCAGGAGGTGCGACTCCATCTGACGCATGGTGTCCAAAATCACACCCACGAGGATCAACATGCTGGTGCCGCCAAAAAACGTCGCCACCGGGTAGGGCACGTTCATCAGCCGGTAAAGCATGATCGGGATGATCGCGATCACGGTCAGGAACAGCGCGCCGGCCAACGTGATCCGGCTCATCGCGTTGTGGAGAAAGGTGCTGGTCGCCTGCCCCGGCCGGACGCCTGGAATGTAGCCACCATACTTTTTGAGATCGTCCGCGATCTGGATCTCGTTGAACTGCGTGGCCACCCAGAAATACGAAAAGAAGAGGATCATCAGGCTGTAGAGAATCATGTAGAGCAATTCTCCCTCTTGCAGCCACGTGGCCACCTGCCCAAGCACCCGCACTTCCAGCCCACGACCCGCAAACTCGAGGATCTTCTGCGGAAACATGAGAATCGCCTGCGCGAAGATGATCGGCATCACACCCGCGTAGTTGACACGCAACGGCATGAACGAGGTGCCCCCGGCAATCACCCGACGCCCCTGCGCGCGCTGTGCGTACTGAACGGGAACCTTCCTCTGCGCCTGGGTCACCGCGATGACTCCCGCGATGACGGCAAGCAGCAACAACACCATCGCAATGAAGTAGAACGGGTTCGCCCGGCCAGTCTCGTCCGCCGACCGGAACATGTCACCCAAGGAGGTGGCCGCCTGGGGCAGCCGCGCCAGAATGCCAACACTGATGACGAGCGAGATGCCGTTGCCGATACCACGCTCCGTAATCTGCTCGCCCAGCCACATCAACAACAACGTGCCGGTGGTCAGGATGATGACCGTCTGCACCCGGTACCACCAGATGGCGCTGTCGCTGTAGAGCACGAGGCGGCCCGAGAAATTGGGAAACACGCTGGAGGCATTTTCCCAGCCGATCGTCATGAACAACCCCTGGCCGAGGCACAGGAGCACGGTCAGGTAGCGGCTGTATTGGATGATCTTGACGCGGCCGCCCTCCTCCCGGGCGAGCTTGCTCAGACGGGGCACCACCGCACTCAACAACTGGATGATGATGGTGGCACTGATGTAGGGCATGATGCCGAGGGCCCCCACCGCGCAGCGCTCGAGGGCACCGCCGGTAAACATGCTGTACATGCCCAGCAGCCCCGAGCCGTCGGCATTGGCGTTCTTGGCCAATTGATCGAAATAATCAGCCAGCGCCGCTCCATCCAGGCCCGGAATCGGGATCATCGCCGCCACCCGGCAGATGGCCAGAACCACCAGGGTGAAGAGGATGCGCGATTTCAGCTCGGGAATCTTGAAGCAATTCGCGAATGTGTTGGCGATGTTGGCAAGCATGGTGTCTGGCCGCCTGCGCTCAGGCTTTCTTGCTCTCTTCGGGGCCGGCCTTCACGAGCTGGCATTGCCCTCCCTTGCCCTCGATCTTGGCGCGAGCCGAGGCACTGAAGGAATGGGCCACCACCGTCAACTTCTTCGAAAGCTCTCCGGTGCCCAGAATCTTGATACCATCAGCTCGCCCATTGGCCAGCCCCACCTCCCGCAACAGGGCCTCGTCCACCCGCGCGCCGTCGTCAAAGCGATTGAGCGAATCGACATTGACCGGGATGTAACGGGTGGCGTGACGGGCGTTGTTGAAGCCCCGCTTGGGAATCCGTCGGATCAATGGCATCTGCCCGCCCTCGAATCCGATGCGGATGGACGCACCGGAGCGAGCCGTCTGGCCCTTGCCGCCACGACCCGACGTCTTGCCGTGGCCGCTGGATTCGCCCTGACCGAGGCGCTTGCGCCGGTGCTTGGCACCGGGGCGCGGTTTGAGTGTATGTAAACGCATAGCTCAGTGATTAGCTGGTGGCCGCCGGCGCGGCGGACGCTGCTTTGTCCGCGCTCTCAACCGCCAATCCCCGCGCGCGGAAAATGTCCTCACGCTGGCGCAACTGGCGCAACGCCGAAAGGGTCGCCTTGACCACGTTCGCCGGGTTCTTGGATCCCAAGGATTTGCTCAGCACATCCCTGATCCCCACCGAGTCCAGCACAGCCCGGACGGTTTTGCCCGCGATGACTCCCGTGCCCGCCGAGGCCGGGCGCAACAACACCTGCGCGCCACAATATTCCGCGATGACCTCGTGCGGGATGGTGGTTTCCTTGATCGAGATGGGTTCCAAGCAACTGCGGGCTACTTCGCCGCCCTTACGGATGGCGTCCGAGACTTCGCCCGACTTGCCCAAACCGATGCCCACCCGACCTCGTTTGTCTCCCACCACGACCAGAGCGCTGAAGCTAAACCGGCGCCCTCCCTTCACCACCTTGGACGAACGGTTGATGAAAACGACCTTTTCGGACAGTTCGGCGACTTCCTTGCCGTCGGCCGTGATGATGTCGGTGCCACCTTCCGACGGAGAACCGGTTCCCGGCCGGGCCCGGCGGGGTCCGCGCCCCGAGCCACGCCCACCGCGGGGGCCAATCCCGCCGCCGCTGCTCTTGTTCAATTCAGACACGTGTTTCTCTCCTGGTTGAAATTAGAATACCAACCCGGCTTCTCGCGCGGCCTCCGCCAGCGCCTTGACCTTGCCGTGGTAGGGGGCGCCATTGCGATCGAACACGACCTGCTGCACACCCCTGCTCTTCGCCGCTTCGGCCGCCAGGGCGCCAATCTTCTTGGCGCTTTCCACGTTGGCCGCAAGTTTGTCCCGATCCGGCGTCGCCTTGGACAAGGTGGAGGCCGACGCCAGCGTGCGGCCCACCGAGTCGTCGATGAACTGAACGTAAATGTGCTGGTTGGTGAACCGGACGCTCATACGCGGCCGCTCTGCCGTGCCCACGACCTTCTTGCGAATGCGCCACCGGCGCAACTGCCGCAGCTTGTTCTTCTTCTGTGCTTGCATGGATGAAAGGACCCGGATGGGGCCGTATCCCAAAGACTACTGCACCGTCTTGCCTTCCTTGCGCTTGACGCGTTCATCCGCGTAACGCACGCCCTTGCCCTTGTACGGCTCGGGCGGGTAGAAGGACCGCAGCTCCGACGCCACCTGGCCGACGACCTGTTTGTCCGGCCCTTCAATCGTGATCTTGGTGTTGTCCTCGACGGTGACCTTGATCTGATCCGGAATCTCGTAATTGATGGGATGGGAATAGCCGAGATTGAGCGTGATGGTCTTGCCCTGCACGGCGGCCTTAAAACCGACGCCCTGGATTTCGAGCTTCTTGACGAACCCGTCGCTGACGCCGCGAACCATGTTGTTGACCAGTGCGCGCGCCAGTCCGTGCATCGCCCGCGCCTCGGCGTCATCGCCCTGGCGACTGACAATGATGGCACCACCCTCGACCTTCGCAGCGGTTCGCCGCGGCAGATCCAACCCCAGCTTGCCCTTGGGACCATCCACCTGCAGGCGCTGCCCTTTGAGTTCCACCTTGACCTTCGGCGGGATTGTGACCGGTTGTTTTCCAATGCGAGACATGGCCGTTACTAAAAGTGATTCTCGGGCGCCGCGCCTACCAGACGTAGCAAAGCACCTCGCCGCCCGTGTTGTTCTTGCGCGCCTGTGTGTCCGTCATGATGCCCTGCGAGGTGGAGATGATGGCCGTCCCCAAACCGCCCCTTACGCGCGGGATGTCGGCGGCTCCGGCGTACCGGCGCAGGCCGGGACGACTCACGCGGCGAAGGCCCTCAATGACGCTTTTGCGTCCGTTATACTTTAGCTTGAGCTTGAGTGTCTTGACGGACTTGCCCTCGGACGAGTAGTCCGCGATGTAGCCTTCCTTCTTGAGGATGGCCGCGATGCTTTCCTTCAACCGCGAATGGGGCACCGTCACCACCGGATGCAGCGCGCGATGCGCATTGCGGATGCGGGCCAGCATGTCGGAAATCGGGTCAGTCATAACAGCAATCTACCAACTGGCCTTGGTGACTCCGGGAATGAGACCGGCCAGCGCCGCCTCACGAAACGTGAGGCGCGAGCAGCCGAACTTGCGCAGATAACCGTGGCGGCGCCCGCTCATGGAGCAGCGGTTGACCACGCGGCACGGGCTGGCGTCGCGAGGCAGTTTGGCCAGGCCAGCGTAATCTTTCTTCTTCTTGAGTTCAGCGCGAAGCGCGGCGTATTTCTTCACCGTCGCCATCTTCCGTTTGTTGCGTTCCAACCAGGCGGTCTTGGCCATATCGTTCTCTTCGACTTCTACTTGTCCGCAAAGGGCATCCCCATCAGCTTCAGCAGTTCCAGCGCTTCCCCGTCGGTCTGCGCCGAGGTCACAATGGTGATGTCCATGCCCTGCTGACGCTTGATCTTGTCCAGTTCGATCTCGGGGAAAACCGTCTGGTCGGCGATGCCCAGGGAGTAATTGCCGCGCCCGTCAAACGACCTCGGGGAAATGCCACGGAAGTCGCGGATGCGCGGGAGGGTCGCCGAAACCAAGCGGTCGAAAAACTCATACATCGCGTCCCGACGCAGAGTCACGTGGCAGCCGATGGGCTGCCCTTGGCGGAGCTTGAAGTTGGCGATGCTTTTACGCGAGCGGCTGATGGCGGGCTTCCGGCCGGTGATCAAAGACAGATCCCTGGCCGCGTCCTCGATGGCTCCCTTCTCCAGTTGAGCGCTCACCCCCATGTTCACCACGATCTTCTCCATCCGCGGCACCTGGTGAACATTCTTGTACCCCCGCCGGGCTGCGAGAGCGGGCCGCACTTCGTTGACGTATTTCTCGTAAAGTCTCGATTTCATTCTGTTGCCCAGTCTCGCGGATTTGGCCGAGAGACGCTGCAAGAGTCCAATCACCTGTCCGCCAATGCTTCTGGCGAAACGGAGCGCGGATAGTAACAAACGAACTTTCGGGTGCAACAACTATTTCCGAATTTTATTCCGCGCTGCCGACGGAGTTGCCATCGGCAACCCCGCACCGCTCCGAACCTTACAACTGGTCGGCAGCGATCACCCGCAGTATCTCCTCCAGCGTGGTCTGCCCCTTGAGCACGCGTTTCAAACCGTCCTGCCACATGGTCTGCATCCCTTGGCGGATGGCGACCTCCTGCAAAGCCCGGGTGGGCAGCTTCTGCATCACAGCCTCCCGGAAGGGCTCGTCCGGCACCAGCAATTCCGTGACCGCAGACCGGCCGGCAAAACCGGTGCCCAAGCACGCCCCACAGCCGGCTCCCTTCATCAGTTGCGCCGTCGCCACCAGGTCGGCCGGAATCATCCGCAATACCCCCGGCTCCGGCTGGTAGGGCTGGGCGCATTGCGGGCAGTTGCGCCGGATCAGCCGCACCCCCAACACTCCCAACACACTCGAGGCGAGCAGAAACGGCTCGATGTCCATGTTGATCAACCGAGCAAAGACGCCCGCCGAAACACCGCTGTGAATCGTGCTGATGACCAGGTGCCCGGTCAGCCCCGCCTGCACCGCGATGTTCGCGGTCTCGGGATCGCGGATCTCGCCGATCATAATCACCTGCGGGTCCTGGCGCATGAGCGACCGCAGGGCTCGCGGATAGGTGAACTCCTGCGCGGGGTTGATCTGCCCCTGGCTGATCATGGGCAGATTGAATTCCACCGGATCCTCGACCGTGCTGACGCTGACGGCCGGCCCGGTACGTTGCACAATCCAGGAGAGCGCCGAGTAAATCGCCGTCGTTTTGCCCGACCCCGTCGGCCCCGTCAGCAGGATCAAACCGCTCGGGCGGGTCAGCAACTTGGTGAACGACTCCAGCACTTTCTCGTCGAAACCCAACTGGGTGATGTCGAATGTGCGATTACGCGGGTCGAACAGGCGGACGACGATCTTCTCGCCACGGGTCGTCGGAAAGACCGACACGCGCAGTTCGACGCCGCCCATGTCCGGCGGCGTGGACGCATGCCCCTCCTGCGGAAGCCCCGTCTGGTAACTCACCAGGTTGGCCATGACTTTGAAGCGACCCGACACCTTCTCCATCAACTCCAGCGGCAGGTGCACCAGTTCGGTCAGCACACCGCTCAACCGCAGTCGCACGACGAGCGTGTTCTCCCACGGCTCGATGTGCACATCACTGGCCCCGGCGCTGATCGCATCGCGCAGGATGTTGTCCACCAGCACGCCGATCTCGATGCCTCGCTCGGCAGTGTAATCCGACTGCAAATACTGGATGGTGTGATTCATGGCCGCTTCCTGGTGGCGTTTGCATAGCGCCAGTCCCCCCTCGTGGCCAGCACAAATGGGCCCTCCCAAGCCGGGCACATGGTTGGGCCAAGCTCGCGGAGCGTCCCGGTGCTCGCCGGCCTGCCCCTCATGCTGCCGCCGGCGATACGAACCATCCCGGCGGGAAGGCCGGCGCAGCGCGCGATTCCGAACGGTCAGTCCTTGCTCTGCACGATGACCCGGCGGGCTATCGGTGTCGAGATGCCATCCGCCACGAAGCGCAGCTTCACCGCTTCCATCAAGCCCGAGTAAGCATCCCCGTAGTCGGCACTTTTCACCCACGCGCGCAGTTCAAGCACCATTTTGGTGTCGGCCATCTCTTTGACCACCACGGCCGCCGCAGGATCCTTGAGCACGCGCGCGTCCGCGTCGAGCACCGCCTGGATGGCCTGTCGCACCCGGCGTACGTCCTGGCCGTGATCAACTCCGAAAGCCAGATCGACCCGCCGGGTGCCGCGGGCGGTGAAGTTGATGATGTTGTCGCCCGTCAATTTCGAGTTCGGCACGATCACCCGCTTGCCATCGGGAGTGTTCAGGATCGTGCAAAACACCTGAATTTCCTCCACCGCCCCCTCGACGCCGGCACCCAGGATGTAGTCCCCTTTCACAAACGGCCGGAACAAGATCAGCAGAAACCCCGCAGCAAAGTTCGAGAGCGAGCCTTGCAAGGCCAACCCCACCGCCAAGCCCGCCGCGCCCACAACGGCGACAAACGATGCGGTTTGAATCCCCAACTGCCCCAGCACCGCCACGATGACAAAAGCCATCGCCGCCACATACGTGGCGTTGGCGAGGAACGCGCCGATCGTGGCATCGAACTTCCGGCGCTCGACAATTCGGGCCACCAGCCCCCGCAAGCGTTTCGAAACCCAGCCCCCCACCACGAGGATTAACAGGGCCATCAGCAGCCGCAGCCCGTAGTCGGCAGCCCAAACCTTGAAATTGGAAATCAATTCCTGTGCGTTCATCGCCAGCATTCGTTCTTCGTATGCGCCGTTTCGTCTAACGAACGAACAGCCGCATGAAAAGGGAAAACCGCCCGATTGCCCGGCACCGCCGGGCCGAGGGCTGCGCGGTCGTGTTCCACAGGATGCCGGGCCGATCCGGCTCCTCCCGACGCCTGAACCAAGGTTGACGGAAGCATGACAGGCGCGGTCCGGGTGGGCACCGCGCCGGAACGCACGACCGCTCCACACATCGAATCGAAACGCGAAGTTCCCACACCGTGACGGCAGCCGCCGATACGGCCCCCCCGGGCGCCATCCGTCGGCGAGAAGCAAGCTTGCTTTCCGGCGCGGGAATCGCCTATAAACGCGGCTGTTATCACAGCCCGCAAGCCCCAACGGAGCGTTCATGCCACGGCATGTGTCCGGCAACGGGCGGAGCGATCCGGGACCGGGGTGTTTTCCCCCACCAAGGGCGAGCCGG
>DATLZF010000392.1:0-6206 GCA_035574135.1 Candidatus Methylomirabilota bacterium | reverse complement strand
ACCGAAGAGAAGACCGCGCCCGACGGCACAGCCTGGCCGGCGTGGAGTCCGCGGTATGCGAATACGCGCCACAGCGGCCACAGTCTGCTGCGCGCCGAAGGCGGCCTGCTCGACTCGATCCAGTTCTTGGTGAGTGACGATGCGGTCGAGGTCGGCTCGAACCTGGTCTACGCCGCCACGCACCAGTTCGGTGATGCCAAGCGCAAGATCCCTCCGCGTCCCTATCTCGGGCTTTCGGCACAGGACCAGGCCGACATCGAGCGGCTGCTGATCAACACGCTCGACGGGGTGCTGCAATGAGCCTGCTCGCCCTGCGCACGGCCGCCGTCAACGGCATCCGGTCGGCGCTCAACCCGGTCAAGGTCGATTCGCACCCCGGCCGTTTCGACCTGGCCGAGCTGGGCAACTACGCCACCGGCGCGCCGGTGGTGCTGGTGGCGATCACGTCGGTTTCCAGTGTCGCCGAGGACAGCACGCGCCAGGCCGATTGCCAGCTCGCTGCCTACATCCTCACGCGCCCCGATCGCGAGCATCGCGCCGATGAGCGCGCGCTCATCATCGCCTCTGCTGTGCTGGCGGCGGTGGATGGCCAGGCCTGGGGCGTAGACGGCGCGCAGGGCGCGCGCGAACTGCGCTGGCAGAACCTCTACGGCACCGAAGACACCAACCGCGGCGTGCATCTGTCCGCCGTCACCTGGCGCCAGCCGCTGCAGCTGACGGATGAAGCCGTCGGCCTGCCCGACTTCGAGCTGCTCGCCGCCCAGTACAACCTCGGCCCGGATCCGGATGCGCAGATCGAAGCCGAGGATCACATCCCGCTCAACCAGGAGTCGTAAGTGATGGCCGAGAAAATGTTCGTGATCCCGCGGCAGGGCCTGGTGGTGCGTGACCCCGTGACGCGCCAGCCGCTGCCAGCCGAAGGCGGCCATGTCCCGCGCGACGCCTACTGGCTGCGCCGCCTGGCCGACGGCGACCTGGCCATGCCCGCAACCGTGTCCAAATCCAAGCCCGGCAACAAGGCCGGCTCTGCAAAGGAGTAATCCGCCGTGACTATCCCGTTCAACCAGATCCCGATCGACCTGCGCGTCCCCGGCACCTACATCGAGTTCGACAACTCCCGCGCCGTGCGCGGCAAGCTGTCGGTTCCCGGCCGGATCCTGGCGATCGGCCAGAAGCTCGCTGCCGGCACCGCCGCGGCGAATACCCCGGTCCGCGTCGACACCGCCGCGCTGGCGGTGGAGCTGTTCGGGCGCGGCTCGATGCTCGCGCTGATGGCAGCGGCCATCAAGGCCGCCAACCGGGACACCGAGCTGTGGGCGCTGCCGCTGGCCGATAACGGCGGCGGCACTGCGGCAGCCGGCACTATCACGGTGACCGGCCCGGCCACGGCCGCCGGCACCCTCAACCTCTACGTGGGCGGCAAGCGCGTCCAGGTAGCGGTTGCCAGCGGCGATACCGCCAACACCATCGCCGCGGCGATCAACGCCGCCATCAACGCGGATCTCGACCTGCCGGTGACCTCGACCGTGCTCGCGGCCGAGGTGACCGTCACCGCGCGCCACAAGGGCGTAGCGGCCGGCAAGGTGGATCTGCGGCACAGCTACTACCAGGGCGAGAAACTGCCCGCGGGCGTGACGCTCGCGATCGTGCAGCTCACCGGCGGCGCCGGTAACCCGGACCTTGCCACTGCCCTGGCCGCCCTGGGCGATGCCTGGCACAACACCTGGGTGATGCCCTACACCGACGCGACCAGCCTGTCGGCGGTCGAGACGGATCTCGCCAACCGCTGGGGGCCGACCAAGATGATCGAGTCCCACGCCTTCAGCGCCGAGGTGGGCACCGTGGGCGACCTCACCACGCTCGGCAACAGCCGCAACAGCCCGCACCTCACCATCATGGACGCCGGCGGCAGCCCGACCGCGCCGTTCATCTGGGCGGCGGTGGTGGCGGCGGTCGACGCCGCGGAAACGGATCCCGCGCGGCCGCGCCAGACGCTGCCGTTGCCGGGCCTGCTGGCCGCGCCCGAGGGCGCGCGCCGTACGCTCGAGGAGCGCAACACGCTGCTGTATGACGGGATCTCCACGCATGCCGTGGATGCCCTGGGCGGCGTGCGCATCGAGCGCCTGATCACCACCTACCAGGTCAACGCGCAGAGCCTGGACGATCCGAGCTACCTGGACGTCACGACCCTGCGCACGCTCTCGCACCTGCGCTACAGCGCACGCGCCCGTCTGGCGACCAAGTACGGCCGCCACAAGCTCGCCAACGACGGCACGCGCTTCGCCCCTGGCCAGGCGGTGGTCACGCCGAACGTCATCCGGGCCGAGATCATCGCGCTGTTCCGCGAGTGGGAAATCGAGGGCCTGGTCGAGAACTTCGACCAGTTCCGCGACGACCTGGTGGTGCAGCGCAACGCGGAAGACCCGAACCGGCTCGATGTGCTGATCCCGCCGGATCTCATCAACCAGCTGCGCGTCATCGCCGCGCAGATCCAGTTCCGCGTGTAAGCGGCCCTGAACACCCGTTATAGGAGGGATTGAAACCATGCAAATCACCGGCCGCGTTTATGTGAAGGTGGACGGCGACCTCTTGCGCAGCAAGCAGGGCGCGAAGCTGATGTACGGCGGCGTGCGCCGCGAAGCCGTCATCGGCAACCAGGTGGATGGCTTCACCGAGGAGGCGGTGGCGCCGGAAGTGGAGTGCACGATCTCGCACGCCGCCGACACGTCCCTGGCCAAGCTCGCCGCCATCAAGGACGCCACGCTCACCTTCGAGACCGACACCGGCAAGACGTTCGTGCTGCGCGGTGCGTTCCTGACCGATCCGCCCGAGCTGACCGGCGGCCAGGGCGAGGTGCCGCTGAAGTTTTCGGCGATCTCCTGCGAGGAGGTGTAACCGATGAGCCAGGAGAAGGTGTTCAAGCTCAAGGAGCCGCTCCAGGCGAACGGCGAAACCATCACCGAACTGAAGCTCAAGAAACCGAAGGCCAAGGCCCTGCGTGCGTTTGATCGCGCCCAGGGCGATATCGCCGGCAGCTTCGAGCTGATCTCGGATCTCGCCGGCATCCCGCCCAGCGCAGTGGATGAATTGGACGTGGAGGACATCGCCGAGATCATGGCCTGGGTGTCCGGTTTTTTTCCCAAATCCCTGCTGGGTGGCAAGCGGTAGTCGGCGACGTCGGTTACCACTTTCATTTCCCGCCGAGCGAGATCTGGGAAATGGACCTGGAGGAACTGGGATTCTGGCATCGCCAGCTGCGGCGCATAAACGAGGAGCTTGAGCGAAATGGCTGACCTGAAGGCGAGCATCATCCTGGAGCTGGTGGACCGCATCACCGGCCCCGCGCGCCGCATCAAGGGCGCGTTCGCCGATATCCGCCGCTCCGCCGGATTTGCTCAGCTCAGCTCTCAGCTGCAGGTGGTAGGCATTCGCTTTGCTGCCGTGCGCCGCGAGGCCAGCGCACTGATCCGCCCGCTTGCACGCCTATTCGCTCTCGCAGGTGTTAGCGGTGTGGGCGCACTTGGCCTTGCCGTGAACGCCAGCGCACGCTTCGGGGATGAGGCACTTAAGACCGCGCGGAAGCTGGGCGTTGCTGTAGAGGAGTTCGTGGCCTGGCGCGAGGCGGCCGACGAGTCTGGCGTTGAGCAGGAGGCTTTCGAACTAGGCCTGCGGAAGTTTGTGCGCAATACCGCCGAGGCGGTCTCCGGCAACAAGCAGATGCGCGCCACTTTCCGCGCCCTCAAGATCGAACTACGGGACAGCAGCGGGCGCGCACGCAGCACCACTGACACGCTGCTGGACGTTGCCGACGCCCTGGCCAAGATCGAGGATCAGAACAAGCGCGTGCAGGTTGCGAGCAGGCTGTTTGGCGAGCGCTCCGGCGCCGACTTCCTGAACCTGCTGCAGGGCGGCAGCGACGTCATCCGGAAGCAGGTCGAGTTCTTCCGCAGCCTTGATCTCATCGATGAGAAGGGCGCGATGAAGAGCGAAGAGTACAACGATGCGCTGAGCCGGCTGCGAGTGACCATAGTCGCCATCCGGAATGCCGTCGCCATCAAGCTTTTGCCCGCGCTCACCGAGTGGATCCAGCGGACCACCAAACTAATCGTTGAAAACAAGGAGGTCATCACCGAGCGGATCCTCGGTGGGCTTAGGGATTTCTGGTCTGGAATAACGATTGTGGCTGGCGCCATCAGCAAGGTTGTGGATTTCATGGGTGGATGGAAAGTCGCGATCCTTGTCGTAGCTGGCCTTATTTCAGCGAAGTTAATCGTCTCGGTCGTTATGCTTGGGTTGGCGATTGTGAAAGCGATCTTTTGGTTGAAGGCAATCACGCCATTGGTCTGGGCCTTCAATGCCGCACTCCTAGCCAACCCCATCACCTGGGTGGTGGTCGGCATCGCCGCGCTCGTCGCGGCCGTGATCCTACTGCGCAAGCACTGGACTGAGATCTCCGACGTCATCGGCGGCACGATCGAGAGCTGGATTATCTGGATCGAAACCGCTGCTCAGCGAATCCGCGAGGTATGGGGCGCCGCGATCGAATTCATTAAAGAGAAGTTCCGGTCGATCACTGAGACGGTACCGAGTTTCCTACGCGGCATCGCCGGACGTGTCACTGGCTCAGGCGCTCAGGCATCAACGAACGGCCACGTGCCGCTGCGCAGCCTGGCCGGTGGACAAGGCCGCACAGAAGTGGGTGGTGTTCTGAGAATCCAGATCGACAGTGAGGGCCGGCCGCGCGTGCGTGAGCTGCGTCGAGAGGGTGCGCTGGATTTCGATGTGGATGCCGGCGTGATGTCGGTGGGTTACTGATGCTCGGATTCTACAAAGCCAAGGACCGAGACCAGGCCGATGCTTCGGCCTGTGGTCGCGTCTCTGAAGTACACCCAGTCATTACCGACTTTCTCGGAATGAAGATGCGCCAGCACGATTCCCGACGCCCAACTTTTTTCCTCATCCGTGAGCGCATACCAGTCAGGTCCGACATATACGCTCGCGCTCGGGCGGCTAGTCACATCGAGCCGGTTGAAGATTTTTTTCTCGATCAGAGTGTCGATAGCTCGCTTCCGCGCCTGTTGCGCCTCTGCGCTGTTGTCCATGCCCGCAAAAGAATCGTGGACTTGCTGATGGACGGGCGCGGACGAGTCGGACCCAAGCGCACCCCAGAGCAGCAGGCCGCCAACTACCGCGGCAAACACGCCGCCAGCGGCCGCTTTCTTTGGCTCGACTGGCTTTCCTTCAAAGGGTGGAAGTTTGGCCGGTGTGAATATGGCGATGGCAGTAAGGCTGATACCGAGCCAAAGCACAACGAGCGCAATTGCCATGACCATGTTGGCCTCCTTTCGAGCGGGTGCTTCGGAAGTCTAGCCCAATGACCTGGCGCGACCAACTCCTCTCCGCGTCTTTCCGAGGCGTGTCCTTCAAGTACTCCGAGGTCGAGGGTGCCGGCGGCCGCCGGATGGTGGTGCATGAGTACCCGACGCGCGATGAGCCCGACACCGAGGATCTGGGCCGCAAGGCGCGCGAGTTCACGATCGAGGCTTACTTGCTGGGCGATGACTACATGGCCGCGCGCGACCGCCTGGTCGCCGCCCTGGAAGAAGCCGGCCCCGGCACGCTGGTCCACCCGTACCGTGGCCAGATCAGCGTCATGGTGCGCGACTACCGCCTGCGCGAGACCACCCGCGAAGGTGGCGCGGCGCGGATCTCCATCAGCTTCGTGGAGGCGGGCCGTGCCTTTGCGCCCCAGGCGGTGGTCGACACCGCCCGCCGCGTCAATGCTGCTGCCGCATCCGCGCGCGCTTCGGCGCTGGCCGCGTTCTCCGGTCGCTTCAGCGTTTCCGGCACCTCCTTCATCCGCCTGGCCGCCGAGGAGCTGCTCGGCGATGCCGCGCGCCTGCGCGGCGGCCTGGAGGGCATCGCCCAGCTGATCGACGATCCGCAAGCACTTGGGCAGGCCGTGGTCGAGGTGCTCGCCGGCGTCGGCCGGATCGACGATATCCGGCCGATCCTGAGCTATGGCGCGGATGCGCGGCCGGTGCCGCTGACCACGCCGAGCCGCCGACAGCAGGCCGCCAACCAGGCGGCCGTGATCCGCATGGTGCAGATGGCTGCGCTCACGCGCGCCGCCGAGGTCTCGGCCGAGACCGAGTACCCGAGCCTGGACGATGCGCTGAAGGTCCGCGACGAGCTGACCGACAAGA
>DATLZF010000391.1:0-2458 GCA_035574135.1 Candidatus Methylomirabilota bacterium | reverse complement strand
CTCGCGGGAAAGATCGCCGGCTTGAATCAGGGCATCCGCGAGCCTCCGGATCGGGTCGCGCTTCTTCCAGCGAGACAGATCCTCTCGGCGTTTGACGCCGACATCCTCGTCTTCACGCGGACCAACATGACCGCGCCAGCGATAGGTGACGACCTCGAGGAATCGAGGCCCACCGCCCGCGCGCATCGCCGCAACTGCCTCGCCTGTGGCGCGGGCAACTTCCACGACGTCGTTGCCATCCAGTCGTTCCCACGGCATGTCGTGCGCCGCCGCGAACCGGCAGACAGATTCTCGCGGCTGGCGAAGCCGAATATGCAGGTGGCTGGAGAAGAAGTTGTTTTCGCAAACGAACAGTACGGGCAAACGCATCGTGGCCGCGAGGTTCATGGACTCGTGAAACACCCCCTCTTCGGTGGCGCCGTCACCGAAGTAGGACACGGCAACCGCACCGGTTCCGTCCATCTTGGCGGCCAAGGCCGCGCCAACCGCGATCGGAATCGTGGCGCCAACGATGGGAACGGTTCCGTACAGCCCGTGCTCCAAATCCAGCAGGTGCATGGAGCCACCCATGCCGCGCGAAGCGCCGGTGTCCTTACCCTGCACCTCGGCCATGAGCCGGTGCAGCGAGCCACCGAGCGCCAGGTAGTGGGCGTGCGACCGATGGGCGCCGAACAGGCGGTCCCCCGGCCGCATGTGAACTGCCACGCCAACGGCGGGCGCCTCCTGCCCGATCGCCAGGTGACAGGGGCACCGCACACGCCCCTCCGCCACCGCGTCGCCGATCCGCTCTTCCGCAACACGGATCACGATCATTGCCCGCAGCGCGTCCAGAAGCCACTGCCGATTGCCCGCCGGTAGCGCGAGCGCCCCGTGGTACGCGGCGATGTCACCAAGGGCGCCGAGGTCGGCGCTTGCCGCCGGGAACGCCTCAGGCAGCGAGGCCATAGAACCGGCGCACGCTCGCGCAGACGTAGTCAATCTCGTCGTTGGTGAGGGACGTGTTCATCGGGAGCATGAAACAGCGTTCAAACAAGCGTTCGGTCGCGGGCAGGTCGAATCTCGGAAGCTGAAGCCCGGTGAACTGATGCACGGCCTTCCCCGCCCACTGGATGATGGTGCCGATGCCATCCCGCCTGAGATGCTCGCGCAACGCGTCGCGCCGGCCGGACTCCACCTCGTAATTCTGGTACACGTCGAAGTGATCCGGGTCGCCGTCCGGTCCGGGCGGGAGCACCATGTCCTCAAGCTCCGCGAGTCCGGCGCGGTAGCGGCGCGCAATCTCTCGACGCCGCTCGATTTCCCGCGGAAACTGCCCGAGCTTCACGAGCAGTACGGCCGCCTGCAGGTTGTCCAGCCGGGAGTTCAACCCCCAGGTCACGACTTCGCCCCGATCGTCTCTCCCGTGGTCCCGCAGCAGCCGCACCTGTCGCGCGACGTCAGCGTCGTTCGTGGTCACTGCGCCGCCATCCCCAAAGCAGCCAAGTACTTTCGCGGGATAAAAGCTGAATTCGGCAGCCACACCGAAGGTGCCCGCTGCCCGCCCTCGGTATTTTGAGCCAAGCCCTTGCGCCGCGTCCTCCACGATAGCCAGGCCATGCCGGTCGGCGATCCGTTGCAGCGCGTCCATGTCGCAGGTGCGTCCGTTGAGCTGCACCGGCATGATCGCGGCCGTTCTCGACGTCACCGCCGCCTCCACGGCCGCCGGATCAATCAGGTGGTCCGGGCCGCAGTCCACCAGCACCGGAGTGGCGCCCACGAAGTGCACCGACGCCGCAGAGGCCACATACGTGTGAGATGGGAGGATTACTTCGTCGCCCGGCCCGATTCCAGCCGCTCGGAGCGCGATGATCAGACCGTCGGTACCGTTGGCCACTCCCACAGCATGCTCCACGGAGATGAACGCCGCGAGCTGGGATTCGAACTCACGCAGATCTCGCTGCAGGATGAACGCTCCCCGATCCATGACGCTGGTCATGGCCCCGAGGATCTCCTCCCGCTGCTGCTCGAACAGGTGAGTGTACCGGAAAAACGGGATATCCTGCTTCGCGGTGTGCACGCTCAAGTGGAATCCTCCAAGCCGGCCGCCGCAGCCGCCTCTGGGGTCGTGGGAACCGCGCAAGGTAACGGGGCCGGTATGGTCCCGCAAGGCTATGTAGCAACGTGACTTGGCTCACGTCGAACCTCCGCCCATGTCGCGGTCCTCGCCAGCCAGTGTTGCCAGCGGTCACGCCCCTGATTAGCCTCCCGCCGCGGATCACATGCGCCTACGGCAACCTGATTTCGCCGACCTCACGGAAACGACGGGGATTCCGATCTCTGCTGAGGGAGCGGCGATGATGTACACCCGTTACCGCGTCGCCGCGGACCTCGCTCGGGGCAAACGCGTGTTGGAGCTTGGATCGGGCTCCGGGCAGGGGTTGGGGCTGCTCGGGCGCAATGCACGCATGCTCGTGGCGGG
>DATLZF010000390.1:0-2616 GCA_035574135.1 Candidatus Methylomirabilota bacterium | reverse complement strand
GTTTGCGGTCGAGATTCTTCAGGGCTGCGGGCGGGGCAGCGGCGGCAGCGAGGTGGAACTGGCGGTGGCCGGACAGTCCCTTCGCTTCGTGGTCGAGGAGACCGGACACTTTCAGAACTTCATTCCGCGCGAGATCGGCCGTGTCACGATCCCCCGTGCGGGACGTCACACTCTGACGGTGACGCCGAAGACGAAACCCGGCCCGGCGGTCATGGACTTGCGTCAGGTGAAACTAACCTTGATCTCACCATGAGCTGCCGGGCTTTGCTCTTCCGGCCATTCCCCGCGGGTTGGCGGTGCGCCCTGCTGTTGGGCTTGATCATTGTCTTGGCGCTCGCGCGTGCGGACACCGGCTCCGCGGCGGAGGAACGCCTCCGGTTGATCATCGAGACCGATGCGGGCGGTGATCCGGACGACGAACAGTCGCTCGTCCGCTTTCTCCTCTACGCGAACGAGTGGGACGTGGAAGGCATCATCGCCAACCGGCCGCAGACGCGCGACGGCGAGAACCGGAATCCGGAGCGCACGGGGCTTGGGGTGGTGTGGCGCCTCCTGGCCGCCTACGAAGCGTGTTACCCGAGCCTCGTTCGCCACGATTCGCGCTATCCGACCCCGGCGCACCTGCGCCGGGTCACCGTGCCCGGCTACAACCATACCAATACTGCCGTCGCCTTGATCATCGCGGCTGTGGATCGGGACGATCCCCGCCCGCTCTGGTACTCGGACTGGGGCACGGATCACGGCGCGGCGACGAACAATCTGAGACGGGCCCTGGACCTGGTGCGAGCCGAGCGAGGCGAAGATGGCTACGCCCGGTTCAAGCGCCGGCTGCGCCTCGCTTCGGCGGATGCTTTCGGCGAGCACACCGCGAATCGGGCGCCCGCGTTTCCGCTCTGGGTGGACACGTTCCGGCCCCCGGTGGACGGGCGGAGGTGGTATCACCGCTTCTCGGACATCACGGGCCGGGCCGGAGGCTTCGAGGCCACGCGTGACCTGCTCCATGGACATGGACCCCTTGGGGCGCTGTATCCGACAAACACCACACACTGGCTGAAGGAAGGGGACACAATGACGTTTCTTTACCTCGTTCCGACCGGCATGAACGATCCGAACCAGCCGGGCTGGGGGAGCTGGGCCGGTCGTTACGGGCCGAATGAAAACTTTCCCGGCCAACCTTACTTCTGGGCCAACCAGCGGGACGCCTGGAACGGAACCACGCATCGCGACAACGTCCTCATCCGTTGGGCCGCGGATTTGCAGAACGACTTTCGCGCCCGGCTCGATTGGTGCGTGCGGCCGCCGTCGGCCGCCAACCATGCGCCCGTGGCGGTAATCGAAGGGGATCAATCCCGACGGATTCTCCGGCGCTCCGTGCCGGCCGGCGGAACGCTCGCCCTGCGCGCGGACGAGTCCCGCGATCCCGACGGCCATCCGCTTCGGTTCGAGTGGTTCATTTACGCGGAGGCGGGCGATTACGCGGGCACGGCGCGCATCGAGGGCGCGGCTTCAAGCCGGGCGGCTCTGCACGTGCCACCCGGGCCGATGCGTGGATCGATCCACGTCATCCTCGCCGTCCGGGATCAGGGCGATCCTCCGCTGGCGGCTTACCGGCGGGTGGTGGTGAATGTCGTGCCGTGAGGCATGGCAGACGCGAGAGCGCAATCCCCGCCGGCTGGCGGGCGCCCGGACTTGCTGGAGTTAGCGCCCCGAACGAACGAGCGCGAGAACGCGGGCCACGGCCTCGTCCACCTTCACGGCCATCAACGCACCGGCGCGTGGCTTGATCTCGACCTCGCCCTTGGCGAGGGACTTTTCGCCGATGCCGACGCGGATCGGGAAGCCGACCAGATCGGCGTCCTTGAACTTCACGCCCGGGCGTTCGTCGCGGTCGTCGAGGATCACGTCCACCCCGGCAGCCGTCAATTCGGCGTAAATCGTCTCGGCCTGTTTCATCACCGCGCTGTCGGGCGCCACTGCCAGCGGCGTGATGCAAACGGAGTAGGGCGCGACCGCCAGCGGCCAGATGATGCCGTCCTTGTCGTGACACTGTTCGATGACGGCCTGCAAGGTTCGGGTGATGCCGATGCCGTAGCAGCCCATCACGCAGGGATGGCGCTGGCCGTCCTCGGAGAGGTAGGTGGCGTTGAGCTTCTCGCTGTACTTGGTGCCCAGCTTGAAGACGTGGCCGACCTCGATGGCACGGCGAATCTTGAGCGGCCCGGCGCATTTCACACACGGCTCGCCGGCGGCAACGGTGCGCAGATCACACCAGCGGGAGACCGCGATGTCGCGATCGATCGAGACGTTGCGGAAGTGGAAGCCATCCTCGTTGGCGCCGGTGGTCATGTCGTTGGCCCCGCGCAGGCGTTCATCGGCCAAAATCGTCAAAGCGCCGCCCGAGGCCCGGCGCTCCAGGGTGCTGGCCACCGCCCCGAGGCTGCCCGGATGCGCGCCGAGCAGGGCGAAAATCTCTTCTGGGGTGGCCGGTCGCGCCTGGGCAGCGCCGGTGCGCGCCATGAACTTGGTCTCGTTCAACTGATCGTCGCCGCGAATGAGCACGATGACCGGTTTGCTGTCGGCGATGTACACGAGCGTCTTGATCTGGCGATCGGCGGG
>DATLZF010000389.1:0-3483 GCA_035574135.1 Candidatus Methylomirabilota bacterium | reverse complement strand
GCTGGTGGTGGTGGCATCCATGAGGGCGAAGAGGTTGGTGTAATCGTTGGCCGTCTCATTGAAGGCCCGCGCCGCCCAGTTGTAGCGGTAGCGGGCGAGCTTCTTCTGCCCGCCAGTGGTGGTGAAATTGCCCAGCGAGGCGCCACCCGCGCTGAAGCCCGAGGCGTTGTCGTCGAACTCGAACCAGAGTTGGATCTTGTGCAGATTGCCGCCCTCACCCTCGGGGTACCACTGGTCGGCCATGTCGCCGTTGGGCTGTTGCGAGTCGTCCATGAGCATGGTGCCGCGACGCAGGCCGTTGAAGAAAACGTGCACCGGCCGCCGGTAGCAGAAGGGCAGGCCGAGTTGATAGGCCGTCCAGTAGGCCTGCTGCTCGCGCTGAAGGCTGCCCTCGCAACAACCGTTGCCCGGAGCCAGGAGGTTGACGTCCTCATCGTTGAGCAGCAGGTCGTCCTTTGGAAAGGTGAGCACGTAGTCGGCGTGGTTGCCGAGGGGCGAGTTGTAGCCCGGCGCGTGGTAGGGGCTACCGCCGTACTGACCGCCAATGTTGTAAACCACGCGGGTGCCGCCATACACGAAGGTGCAATCGAGGGGATCGTTGCTGAGTTTCTCGCGGGCGGACCAGCGATCCACCGTGCGCTGGGTCATCCACACGCGATACACGCCCAAGTTGCCGCTCTGAACCGTATCGCCCACGCGGATGAGACATTCGCGCTCCGGCGCGTCCGCCGGAAACCGGGCGCTGCCGCGGGGAGCGAAGTTGTCGTGCGCCTCCAGGTAGTACGCGATGAGGGTTCCGGCGGGTTGTCCCGGTATGGAAGCGCTGTAGTAGCCCGCGCCGCTGTAGCTCATGCTCACGGCGGTGAAGTTCGTGTTCGGGTCGAGGCGATAGTGCAGGACCAGCGTGGCCAATCCGTCCGGATCGCTCACGCGGGCAGAGACCTGGATGCTCGCGTTAGCCGCCGGGAGCACGGGCGCGTGTGTCACATCCACAATGGCGGGCGCGGCGTTGTCGGCCGCGCGGCTGTTGCGTCGGCCCGGCGTGCCCGAGGCCCGGGTGCTGAGCATGTTGCCCGTGGCCTCGAGCCAGCCGTTGCGGAGGCGCAAGAGGATCTCCGGACTGCCGGCCAGCCAGCGCACTCGCGCGCGAATCGTTGCCACGGTGCCGGCCATTAACGGGCTGCTCAAGGTTGTCCGCACCCGGTTGGCGCCGGTGTCGCCCCGGCCGCTGGCGCGCAGGTGCAGGCACGGCCCGCCGCCGATGCCGCCGGTGGCATCGACGCCGGAACGCCATTGATTGCCCTGGGCAAACCAACCGCTCATCCCGGCGGTGAACCCGCCGTTGTTCACCCGGTTGGCGCCGCCCTGCGGGATCACCTCCACGTCGTCCACCAGGCACTCCCCGGGCCCGAGCAGCAGGATTTGCAACGCGTCGGCCGTGTCGCGTCCGTGGTCGAGCACACCGGTGTGCTCGATGGTAACCCAATCGCTGGTGGTCGTCTCGTCGCTGTCGGCCCAGGTGCCGGGCAGGCGCGAATCGGCGCGCGTGTCGATGCGCTCGAGGCTGCTACCGCCCCCATCAGCCCACCGGCCCCAGCGCCCACCCGTGCCGTAGGTGACCTCGTCCACGACGATGTGGATGACGTTGGTGAAGACGACGCCGAACTCGTTCGTGTCGATGACCTGATCGGGCATGGTCAGGGCGATGCGTTCACCGCTGTTGGCCAGCGTGCCGCCGTAGTCACCGAACGTGTTGGCCGCGGTGAGGCCGGGGTAATTCGTCCGCAGCCGCATGGCGTTGTTGGCCACCACCACGTAGCCGCCCGCCGGCAGCACGGCGTGGTCCGGGAAGGTGAAACGGATGCCGTCCGTCAGCCGCCAGCCGTCCAAGGAGACGGCGTTGGTGCCGCGGTTGTGCAGTTCGATGAATTCGTCGTCGTTGTCCCCTGAGATGGGGTTGTAATGGATTTCGTTGATGACGACGTCCCGGAGGAGGCGCCGGCTGTTGTTGGAGCCCGGCGTGGGCGTGGCCAGTTCATGGAAGGCCGGGGCGCCGTCGGGAAACCGTCCCGTGGCCACCCCGTTGGCCTGGCCGCCAAACCGCACGGCGTCGATGACCCGAAGGCGATTGGTGGCGAACAGGTAGAGCGTCTCGCCCGCCGAACTCAACGCGAAGCCGAGCTGGGTCTGATCGAAGGCCAGGAAGCCGCGGGCCGGGATGACCGTGTTCGCCGGGATGACGAATTTGTTCGTGGCCGGATCATCCGTGAGGACGCAGCCGCCGACGTTCACCGAGGAGCCGCTGTAGTTGAACAGTTCGATGAAATCCACCTCCGGCAGGTCGGTGTGCGCGAGAAATTCATTGATGAAAACCGTGCGAAACGGGTTGCTGCCGGCGGATTCGGCACGCCCCGGGGACCCTCCGACCACGTCGCTGGCGGCCCAGGCAGCGGCCCGACGCTCGCCCAGGGAGGGCCTCGCCAGCACCAGGGAATGCCCGGCGCCATCCGCCGCTGCCGGGTAGGGAGCGTCCCCCGAGTATTCGACTTCGAGCTGGACCGCGCCGAGATGGTTCCGCAGGCGGACGGTGCCGGAGTCGTTCGGCAGGGTGCCGCTCCAGGGGCCGAGCACGCCGGTGAGGTTGTAAGCGGTCTGCACGTCGGCCGGGACAGCCGCCACGACAAGGTAACTGCGGGCCGCCATCACCGTGTTGGAGGGGAAGATGTAGTCAATGGCCCCCGTCAGCCGCCAGCCGCTGATGTCCTCGAACCACTCCTGCGCGTTATAGAGTTCGATGAACTCGAGGTTACGTCCGTCGGGACGTGGAGCGGGGTGGTACATGATTTCAGTGATGGTCAGCCCGGTGCGGCGGCTGGAGGGGCCGGGAGGTTCGGTGGGGCCGCGCAGTCGGGCCGCGTCGAGGGGGGTGAAGATGAGGGAAAAGTTCCGCTGAGAGTTGGCGAGGATGGTGTTGGGCGTCTGCGCCCGGTCGCGCACGTTGTTCACGGTGAGCGTGTAGGTCGGGCCGGCGGTCAGGGGCGAGGTGGTGAGGATCACCGAACGGAGGTCGTCACCCAAAGAGGCGGAACGGACCGTGACCCCCTGGTTGATTGCGTAATTATCCCGGTTTGTGGCCGAGGCGAGTTCGACCGGTTCGGAGAAGAGCACCGTGATCTGTTGCGGATCGCCGAGGTTGACCACCGACGTAAGGGCCGGGCGGGTGGTGTCGGCGAAGACGGTGAGCACGGCCTCGGCGCTGAGGGTCGAGCCCTGGTTGTTGGTGACGAAGCAGCGGAATCGCAGGCCGTTGTCCGCCAGGCGCACCGGCCCAAAGGTGTAGCTGGGGGAGTTGGCGCCCGGGATGTCCACGCCGTTGCTGCGCCATTGCCAGGTGGCGCCCAGCGTGCGGGCCAGTTGCACCGAGAACGTGGCCACGCCGCCCTCCACCACGTTGGTGCTTTGCGGCTGGCGGGTGATGACGGG
>DATLZF010000388.1:0-8679 GCA_035574135.1 Candidatus Methylomirabilota bacterium | reverse complement strand
GGAGTCGAACCCGTGTTACCGCCGTGAAAGGGCGGTGTCCTGGACCACTAGACGATAGGGTCGTCGAGAGGCGGGGAATATCGGGAGGCACTGACGCAATGTCACGGAAAATTTGCGTCAGCAGACGTTTGCGAAACGAGGGCGGCGGCCACGCTTGAAGGGGGGGGTGGGGACGCGGCTGCGGAGCGTCACCCTGTCGCGCCCCGTGGCAGCGGCTCAACCCCGCCAGCGCGCCCGCATAAACCCATTGACGCGATGGCCGGGCCGGCCTGAACTGTCCGGCGCGACAAACCAAATGAACTCGTTCCTCCTTCACCGGCTCGGTCACCTGAAGCTCCGTCTCCTCATCATGGCGGCATCCACGGCTGCGGGGCCGCTCTTCGCCGCCGACTGGCCGCAGTGGCGCGGCCCGGATCGCACCGGCATCGCTTCAGAAACGGGTTTGCTGAAGGAATGGCCCACCAACGGTCCGCCCCTCGTGTGGAAGGCGATCGGGCTGGGGGCTGGCTATTCCAGCGTGGCGGTGGTCGGTTCGCGGATCTTCACGCTGGGCGACGGTGCGGATGCCGCCGAAGTCATTGCCCTCTCCACCGACGACGGTAGTCTGCTCTGGCGAAAGCCGCTGGGCCGGCCGGGCGGCGGCGGCGGTTATCCCGGTCCCCGCTGCACGCCGACGGTGGACGGCGATCGGGTGTACGCTCTGGGGCAGCACGGGGACCTGGTCTGCCTGCGGGTGGCGGACGGCCGCGAGGTCTGGCGCAAAAATCTGAAATCGGATTTCGAGGGCCGTGTCGGCGGCTGGGGCTACTCCGAATCCCCCTTGGTGGACGGAGATGCCGTCATCTGCACTCCGGGCAGCCCAAAGGGCACGCTGCTGGCATTGAACAAGAGAACGGGGGAGACCCTCTGGCGCAGTCGGGAGCTTACGGATTCGGCTGACTACACCTCCGTCATCGTCGCGGAGATCGATGGCGTGCGTCAGTACATCCCGTTGACGCAGGCCAGTGTGGCCGGAGTGGCGGCGAAGGACGGCCGCCTGCTCTGGCGGGCGGAGCGCAAGGGGGCGACGGCCGTCATTCCAACTCCGATCTATCACGACCATCACGTGTTCGTGACCTCGGGCTACGGCGTGGGCTGCAACCTCTTCAAGGTTTCCAGCACAAATGGCCACTTCACGGTCGAGCAGGCCTATGCCAATCGGGACATGGTGAACCATCACGGCGGCGTCGTGCGCATCGGCGATCACCTCTACGGCTACTGCGATCGGAACGGCTGGTCGTGCCTGGACTTCAAGACGGGCCGGGTGCTCTGGAGCAGCAAGAAACTGGGCAAGGGCGCCGTGGTGGCCGCGGACGGGCACCTGATCCTCCGCAGTGAAGGCAGCGCGGGCACGGTCGCGCTGATCGAGGCGACACCGGAGGGCTATCGCGAGAAAGGCCGTTTTGCCCAGCCGGACCGCAGCGGCAAGAACAGTTGGCCCCATCCTGTCGTTTCCGGAGGCCGGTTGTACCTGCGCGATCAGGACGTGCTGCTCTGCTTCAATTTGAAAGCGTGACGCCCGGCGCGCAACCTGCCGGCTCGATGCAACGCCTGGGCCAAAATCAAGGTGGTTATCGCGGCGAGCGGATCGACATTGATGTCGTGCTCGCTGCGATCCGCAGCGAGGCGCGACGGTACGGGTGGGAGGAGGAGACGCTGAGTGTGGAAGCCCGCCCCGTGCTCGCCTTGCGCCGTCACCACCGCGCCGCCCGGGCGAACGTTTACCTTTCGAGCGGCATTCACGGTGATGAACCCGCCGGGCCGCTGGCAATCCGGCATCTGCTTGCCGCCAACGCCTGGCCCGAGGACGTGGCCTTGTGGGTGTGCCCGTGCCTCAATGCGGAGGGCTTCCGCCGGAACTCACGGGAGGACGAGCACGGGATCGATCTCAACCGAGACTACAGGCACTTGACTTCGGAGATCGTGCGGGCCCACGTCCGCTGGCTGGAGAAGACGCCGGCCTTCGATGTCGCCCTGTGCCTGCACGAGGATTGGGAGGCGCACGGCTTCTATCTCTACGAGTTGAATCCGAACGGACGGCCTTCCCTGGCGGACGCCATCATCCGACGGGTGGCCGCCGTCTGCCCGATCGATCCTTCGCCGGTCATCGAAGGCCGCGAAGCCCAGGGCGGCATCATCCGTCCCAGCCCGGATCCTGCCTCGCGCCCACAGTGGCCGGAAGCCTTCTATCTTTTGCAAAACAAGACGCGCCTGAGCTACACCCTGGAGGCCCCGTCGGACTTCCCGCTGGCGACGCGAGTGCACGCCTTGGTGGAGGGGGTGACCGCCGCCCTGCGAGAGCTGCCGCGTGTCGCCCCGGCTTGAGCATCGCTCCCCGGATTCTTGATGCGCGTTGGCCGGGCCTTTGCTAGCTTTGCGTCACGTATGAAAGTGACGTTGCCGAGTGGGGCCATCGCGGTGGCGCTGGCCGTTTCGTTTTCGACGCGTGCGCAGGAGTCCGTTGGTGCTCAAGCCGGGCAGGCAGGGCCCCGGGTGCAGTTCTCCGAAACGCTCTTCGACTTCGGCCGCGTGCGGGGCGGCGAGATCGTGCGCCACGATTTCATCGTCACCAACACCGGCACGGCAGAACTGGACATCATGGAGGTCAAGCCCGGCTGCGGTTGCACCACGGCCGCGGAATGGGATCGGAAAATCGCACCCGGCAAAACCGGGCGTATTCCCATCCAGTTTAATGCCGGTAGTTTCAATGGCACGGTGACCAAGCCCATCACCATCACCTGCAACGACGCGGTGCAGCAAACACACCAACTGCAGATCCGGGCCACCGTCTGGCGTGCCATCGATGTCCAGCCGCTCTATGCCTATTTTCCGTTCGTTGAGGGCGAGGTCACCAATGACGTAAAGATCATCCGCATCACGAGCAACGAGGAAGGGCCCGTCGAACTGGAAGCCCCGCAGTCCTCCAACCCGATCTTCCAAACGGAGTTGAAGCCCATCAAGCCCGGGCACCAGTGGGAGCTGCATGTGCGCTGCGATTGGCCGGGGACCAACGCCACGCGCCAGGGTCAGATTACGGTGAAAACCTCAAGCACGAACGTGCCGCAGGTCACCGTCAACGCCTACGTCATGCCGCAACCGGCGTTGATGGCCCTGCCGCAGCAAGTATTGGTGCCAGCCGGAGCGCTGGCGGGTGGCTACGGCGCCACGGTTTCCATCCGCAACAACAGCAGCCAGGCGGTTCAGATTACCGAGCCGTCCATCGATGCCGAAGGTGTGTCGGTCAAGCTGACCGAATCGCAGGCGGGCAAAATGTTCACGCTGCGTCTGGACTTTCCCTCGGGTTTTGCCTTCCCGGCCGGCAAAACCTTGCATGTGACCGCCAAGACCACTCATCCCAAAATGCCGGTGCTACGCATCCCTGTGTTGCAATCGCCACCGGCGGTGGGCGCGGCGGGCGCGCGGCCCGCGAGTTCCCAGTAAGCGGTCCCTGACGACCCATGCCCCGGGCCACTGCCATCGCGCTGGAATCGCTGGCCGTGGCAGTCTTGGGGTTCGGCTTGGCCATCGTGGCCAATTGGCTTTCTCCGCGCGGCCTGAGCCTGACCCGGGATTACTTTCCGGTCCCGACCCTTGCCACCCATCCGGCGACCGGGCCCGCGCCGGCGGCGGGCTCTCCCGCCAGTGCCGGCCCTGCAACCCGTGCACGGCTGGTTGCGCACGGCCTGCAGGCGATCAGCCGTGAGGAGGCGCTCACCCTCCATCGCGATCCCCGCCGGGCCCAGGGCCTGGTGGTTTTCATTGATGCGCGCGAGGAGCGCGCTTATCAGGCCGGGCACATCCCCGGAGCCCTGCAGTTCGACCACTACCGCCCGGAGGAACGGCTGCCGGCCCTGCTGCCTTTGTGTCTCTCCGCCGAACGGGTGATCGTGTACTGCAATGGTGGCGAGTGTGAGGACAGCGAATTCGCGGCCGTGATGTTGCGCGATGCCGGCGTGCCCGCGGCCAATTTGTTCATTTACGTTGGGGGCATCAGCGATTGGACCGCCCACAGCCTGCCGGTGGAGACGGGGCCGGGTGAAGGATTCGCGCCAGCAGCGCCATGAGTGCGATGACTGCCAGCCCGCCAACCCGTGCGTGGGCCCTCGCCGCCGCCGTGCTGCGCTGGTCCGTGGGCGGGGTTTTCATCTACCTCGGCTTGACCAAGGCGCTGCACCCGGTCGAGTTCCTCAAACTCGTGCGCCAATACGAGGTCGTGAGCCAGCCCCCGCTGCTGAACCTGATCGCCTCGGCGCTGCCGTGGTTCGAGGTGATCTGCGGCCTTTTGCTGGTGCTGGGGACAGCGGTGCGAGGCACGACGCTGGTGATGATGGTGTTGATGATCGCGTTCACCGGACTCGTCGTGCGTCGGGCACTCGCCCTGGCCGCCGCCGGCGGCATCGCGTTCTGCGACCTGCGCATGGACTGCGGCTGCGGCAGTGGGGAGGTGTGGGTCTGCGGAAAGGTGGTGGAAAACGCTCTCCTGCTCGTCGCTCTGGGCATCATTCTCTCGGCGCCGACGGCGTTTGGCTTGCGCCCGGCGCTCTTCCGCGGGCCGCGCGTCGCGGAAAGCCGGGTCGAGCGTCGGGACGCCAAAGCGGCATTCTGATGTGATGCCCGGGGCGGGCCATCGGGGGGATCAACGGCGAGTCACCCGATTGTAACAATCAGGGCCCGCGGTTATGCTAACATCCCAAGCCGAATAACATGGTACCGGCGCAGCCACCATCCACGGACAGCGGCGCCTCCCGCTTCCTCAACCGGGAGTTGAGCTGGCTCGAGTTTAACCAGCGGGTGCTCGACGAAGCCATGGATGCGCGAAATCCCCTGCTTGAGCGCGTAAAGTTCTTCTGCATCACCAGCTCGAACCTTGACGAGTTTTTCGAAGTGCGCGTGGCGGGCATCAAGCAACAGATCGAGAGTGCCGTGGTCGAGCGCAGCCCCGACGGCCTGACGGCCAGCGAGACCTTTCGGGCTGTGACGCGGCGTGTGCGACGAATGGTCGAGCAGCAATACGCCTGCTGGCGGGATGAATTGCGGCCGCGGCTCAGCGCGCACGGCATTCGGTTTCTGAGTTTCGCCGAGATGGATCCGGCCGACTTTGCCTGGCTGGCCAACTATTACCACTCGGAAGTGCGGCCCGTGCTCACGCCGCTGGGCATCGACCCGGCCCATCCGTTTCCCCAACTGCTGAACAAGTCCCTCAATACCATCGTGCAGCTCGAGATGCCCGGCGGCGGCCAGATGTCGCGACACCTGGCGGTGGTGCAGGTGCCGCGCGTGCTGCCCCGGCTCGTGCGGTTGCCACGCAACGACGGACGCCAGGATTACGTGTTCCTCGGGCACCTGATCGGGCATTACCTGGCCGACCTGTTTCCCGGCACCCGAATCCTCGGTTATTGGCAATTCCGGGTCACCCGCAACAGCGAGCTCTACATCGACGAGGAGGAAACCCTCAACCTGCTAAAGGCGGTGGAGAGCGAACTGCACAACCGGCGCAAGGGCGACGCCGTGCGATTGGAGATTGAGGCCGGCTGCCCGCCGGCCATTTGCCAGGCCCTGCTCGGCACGCTCCGGCTTGAAGAGGATGATCTTTACTTCATCGACGGCCCCATCAACGCCACACGCCTGATGGCGGTGTACCAGGGTGACCACTCGCCCGAGTTGCGGGATCCGCCCTTCCTCGGAGTTGTGTCTGCCGGGTTGCGCGACCACACGGATCTGTTCGCCGCCATCCGGGAGCGGGATCACCTGTTACACCATCCTTACGAGAGCTTCGAGACGGTGGTCAGCCTGCTCGAACAGGCGGCGGCCGATCCCCGCGTGTTGGCCATCAAGCAGACGCTGTATCGCACCGGCGGCGACACGCGCATTGTCGGGGCGCTGATGAAGGCGGTGCAGAACGGCAAGCAGGTGACGGCCGTGGTCGAGTTGCGCGCCCGCTTCGACGAGGCCAACAACATCCAGTGGGCCCGCCAGCTCGAGGAGGCCGGCGTGCACGTCGTGTACGGACTCGTCGGCTACAAGATCCACGCCAAAATGTGCCTCATCGTCCGCCGCGACGACGACGGCATCCGCCGTTACCTCCATCTCGGCACCGGCAACTACAACCCCGTCACCGCCCGGCTCTACACGGACCTGAGCCTGCTCACCTGCCGGACGGATTTCGGCGAGGACGCCACCGCGTTGTTCAACCTCCTGACCGGCGTTTGCCAGTTTCAGGAGACGCGCAAGTTCCTCGTCGCGCCGTTCCAACTGCACCAGCGGATGATCGAGTTGATCCGCCGTGAGACCGCCAACGCGCGCGAGGGCCTGCCCGCCCGCATCGTCGCCAAGATGAACTCCCTGGTGGATTGCGACGTGATCGATGCTCTCTACGAAGCCTCCCAGGCCGGCGTGAAGGTGGACTTGATCGTGCGCGGGATATGCTGCCTGCGACCGCAGGTCGAGGGCCTGAGCGAGAACGTCACCGTGCGCAGCGTGGTGGATCGCTTCCTGGAGCACAGCCGGATCTTTTACTTCGAGAACGCCTGTCAGCCGGTGATTTTCGTCGGCAGCGCCGACTGGATGCCGCGGAACTTCTTCCGCCGAATCGAAGTCGTCTTCCCCATCGAAGACGGCAACCTGCGCGAACGAATCACCAGCGAGATTCTCGAGCTTTCGCTGGAAGACAACTGCAAGGCGCGCGTGCTGCGGGCGGACGGCACCTACCATCAGCTCACGCCCAAACGCGCCGGTGCCGAGCGCCGCAGTCAGGCCGAGTTCATCGCGCGCGTGCACAATGGCGCCGCGTCGGGAAAACCCCACAAGAAAGGCCGCTCGAAATACCCCAGGGTCAAACTGCTCTCGAGCCCAGCGGTGCCGCGGTGAACCGTGGCCAGGGTGGAAATCGCAGGCATCCGTTTGCGCTCTTGATCGAGGAAACGGGCGAAAGCGCGGGACACCTTTGGCACCGGCGTGCAGGCGGCGCTTGGTGGAGCACCCCGCTCTGCCCGGCCATTCCTCGCCCCCCTCGCGGAGCCGGTCTCGATGCCTCGTTTGGTGAGCGGCTCGGCCGCCGGGCGGCTTCTCGTCACGCCAGCAGCTTCTCCACCACTTCGCCGTGCACGTCAGTCAGGCGGAAGTCGCGTCCCTGGAAACGATAGGTCAGCTTCGTGTGGTCGAAGCCCAGCAGGTGGAGCAAGGTGGCGTGCAGGTCATGGACGTGCACGCGATCCTTGGTGGCGTTGAAGCCGAACTCGTCGGATTCGCCGAGGGTCAGGCCCGGCTTCACACCGCCGCCCGCCAGCCACATGGTGAAGCAGTTAGGATGGTGATCCCGGCCATCGTTGCCGCCCTGCACCATCGGCGTGCGACCGAATTCGCCGCCCCAGATCACCAGGGTGTCCTCCAGCATGCCGCGCTGCTTGAGGTCTTTGATCAGCGCCGCACAGGCCTGGTCTGTGTTCTTGCAGTTTTTCTTCAAGTCGCCGACGAGGTTGCCGTGTTGATCCCAGGCCTCGTGGAAAATCTGGACGAAGCGCACGCCGCGTTCGGCCAGCCGGCGAGCGAGCAGCACCGCGCTGGCGAAGTTGGCCTTGCCCGGCTCGACCCCGTAGAGGTCGAGGATGTGCTGCGGCTCCTTGGAGAGATCCATCAACTCCGGCGCGCTGGATTGCATCCGGTAGGCCATTTCGTAGGAGTTGATTCGCGTGGCGATCTCGGGATCGCCCACGAGGTTGAGCCGGTGGCGGTTGAGCCGCTGCACGGTGTCGAGCGAGGCGCGCTGCAGCGCATCGTCCACGCCCTTTGGATTTGAGAGATACAGGACGGGATCGCCGGTGCTCCGGAAGAGGGTGCCCTGATAGACCGAAGGCAGAAAGCCTGCGCCCCAGTTGGAGGCGCCGCCGCTGGTGCCCTTGCTGCCGGTGCTGAAAACCACGAAAGCCGGCAAGTCCTGCGACTCGCTGCCCAGACCGTAGGTGGTCCAGGCGCCGAAACTCGGCCGCCCGAACATCTGCGAGCCGGTGTTCATGAAGATCTGGGCCGGGGCGTGGTTGAAAGCGTCCGTGGCCATGGATTTCACGATGGCGATGTCGTCCACCACGGTGGCCAAATGGGGCAGCAATTCGGAAAGCTCGGCGCCGCACTGCCCGTGGCGGGCGAATTTGAACTTCGGCCCGAGCAGGGTCGAGTTGGGGCTGATGAATGCCGCCCGGTAGCCCTTGATCAAGTCCGGCGGCGGCAGCTTCCCGTCCCACCTGGCCAGTTCGGGCTTGTTGTCGAACAACTCCAGGTGGCTCGGTGCCCCGGCCATAAAGAGGAAGATGACCCGCTTGGCCTTGGGCGCGAAGTGCGGCTGTCGAGGGGCGAGGGGATTCGACCCGGTTGGGACGGCATAGCCGTTGTGACGCAGGAGTGAGCCCAGGGCGATCGCGCCCAAGCCCACCCCGCACTGTTCGAAGAACCAGCGCCGGGTAACGAGTCGGGGATCGTGACCGCGGTAGAGATGGTCCTGGCAGTTCATGGCTTGGTTTCGTCTAGCAGAATCAGCCGTGTCTGCCAACTAGACGTTGAGGAGGCGCCCCGCCTTCACGGGCATCGGCCCGAGCGGCGTGGTCGGGTTCAGGGAAAGCTGGGTAGATCGTGACCCCGGTGGTGGGG
>DATLZF010000387.1:0-2092 GCA_035574135.1 Candidatus Methylomirabilota bacterium | reverse complement strand
CCGCACCACAGGATGGAAACCGCTCCCACCAGCCGGCTCCCCGCTTCGCCGATGGTCAGTGTGGTGATGGCCACGTTCAATCACCGGCCGTACATCGAGAAGGCCGTCCAGTCCGTCCTGGCTCAGGAGACGGATTTTCCGGTGGAGCTGCTCATCGGCGAGGATTGCTCGATTGATGGCACGCGGGAGCTGGTGTGCGAACTGGCGCGGCGACATCCGGATCGCATCCGGGTGATCACGTCGGACCGCAACGTGGGTGCGCATCCGAACGTCGCCCGACTCGAACGGGCCAGCCGGGGCAAGTACCTGGCCTATTGCGAAGGGGATGACTGGTGGCACGATCCGCGCAAACTGGCCAAGCAGGTGGCGTTTCTCGAAGCCCGGCCGGGATGGGTGATGGTGCACTCCCATTGCGACCGCTATTATGTCGCCACCGGACGGTTGCTGCGCAATGACCTGACCGTGCCTTCGGACCTGGATGACGCCCGGGCTTACGAAGACATCCTGCTGGGGGTTCGTTATCCGCTGACGGTGACGGTCATGGTGGTGCGGGAAGCGTTAATGAAAGTGGTGGAAAGTTGTCCGGAGTGTCTCGATGCGCGCTGGCCGATGGGGGACACGCAACGCTGGCTGGAACTGGCGCGGCTGGGCCGGGTCGGGTGCATTCATGAATCCCTGGCCACGACCAATGTGCTGCCCGAGTCGGCGGGGCAATCCCGCGATCCCCGCAAGCGGCTCCGGTTCTACCTGGCCGCGCGGGAATTGAAGCTGCATTACCTGGCCAAGTATCCCGTTGCGCCGGAACTGGCGCGGACGGTTCGGGAGCGGCTGGCGCTGGTGCTTCTCCAGCACGCCCATCAGGCGGGCGCGCCCGAGGTGGCGGACCAGATGTTCGCCGAGTACGCGGAACTTCGCGGTCGGGCCAGTTGGCGTGCGCGCTGGTTGCGCTGGGGCAGCCGTTCGGCCGAGCGCCGCCGCCTCGTGGCGCCACTGGTGATGATCGACAACCAGCTCCGGCGCTTGCGACGACGTCTGGGCAGAGGCGCTCAGGCCAACGGAGCATCCTCGAACGCCGTGGCCGTTCCGGGCGCATAGTCACATGCCGGCCATCGCCATCGCGGGGGACGTTTACCCGGGGAAGCGGAGCACGCCGCATCTCAAGGCGGGCGCGGTCGAGACGGTGTTTGACGGGCTGCTCGAGCCGCTGCGCGAGTGCCATCTCCGGCTGGCCAATCTCGAAGGGCCATTGGTGCGCACGCCCAGCCCGATCGAGAAGGTCGGTCCGCTCCACATCATCGACGGCGATTGCCTCACTGGGTTGGCGGCGGCCGGGTTTCAGGTTCTCAACCTCGGCAACAACCACGCCATGGATCACGGCGCCGCCGGCCTGCGCTACACCCTCGAACGGTGTCGGGAGCAGGGTGTGGCCTGGGTGGGAGCGGGGGAGAACCTCGCTGCTGCCGCGCGGGTGCTGGTGCGCGAGGTGGGCGGGCTGCGTGTGGGCTTTTATTCCTGCACTGAGCACGAATTTGGCATCGCCACGACCACGGAGTGGGGCACGAATCCGCTCGATGTCATCCAGTTTGCCCGCATGGTCCGGGCGCACCGCCACGAGTGGGATTACCTCGTCGTGCTGTTGCACGGCGGCAACGAATACTATCCCTATCCGCGTCCGGCGTTGCGTCGGGTTTGCCAGTTCATGATCGAGCAGGGGGCCAATGCGGTCGTCTGCCAGCATTCGCACTGCGCGGGGTGCTGGGAGGAGCATGAAGGCGGTTTCATCGTGCACGGGCAGGGGAACTTTCTCTTCGATGAGCGAAGTGCGCGGCCGTGTGAGCAGGAGGGTTTTCTTGTCGTTCTGGACGTGGAGGGTCCGCAACGCCACCGCCTGCGCTTGGTGCCGTTCGCCCAGGTAGCCGACCGGCCGGGACCGGTGCGGATGTCGGCGGCGGCCGAGGCCGCCTTTCGGAGGGAGCTGGACGAGCGGTCCGCGGCCATCCGTCAACCGGGCTTTGTCGAGGAGAAGTGGGCTGAGTTTTCGCGCGGCAATGCCGATAGGTATCTCAGTCTGCTGCACGGTTATGGCCGGCGG
>DATLZF010000386.1:0-6628 GCA_035574135.1 Candidatus Methylomirabilota bacterium | reverse complement strand
GCGGGTGATCGCCTCCTTCGGTTCCGCCGGCCTTTACTGCTTCGATTTCACGGGCAAAGAACTTTGGCACCGCGATTTCGGGAAGATGAACCACATGTTCGGCAACGCCGCCTCGCCGATGCTCGCCGGCGATCTCTGCGTCCTCAACTTCGGTCCCGACGAGAAGGCCCGGCTCATCGCCGTGAACAAAAAAACGGGGGAGACGGCCTGGGAGGTCCAGCCGCCGGTGTTGGACCCGGCGGAATTGGCCTCGAGCCGCGGCGGACCGGGTGGCGGCGGAGGGGGAGGGCGCGGTGGCTTCGGTCCGGGCAATTCCATCGGACCAGTCATGTTCACCCTGGCCGACAAGAACGCCGACAAGAAGGTCACCGCCGCGGAACTCGCCGGTTTGGCGGACACGATGTTTGACAAGCTGGATCCGGAGAAGACCGGCAAGGTGAGCGCAGAACAGTTCGCGGAACGATTTTACGACGCGATTCCCCGTCCCGATCAGGGAAGCGGCCCGGGCGGGGACGCGGGCGGATCGCGCCGCGGTCCGAGCCGCACGACCGCGCCGGCCTTCCTGGGCGCAGCAGATGCCGACAAGGACGGCTCCCTCACGCGGGCCGAATTGAAGTCCACTTTTGCCAAATGGGCGGCCGACTGGGACACGGACAAGACGGATGCCCTGACCGAGGAAAAGCTGGTGGCTGGGTTGAGCGCCGCGCTGCCCCGCACCGGTTTCGGAGGCGGCGGAGGAGGCGGAGGTGGTCGCGCCGGAGGCGGAGGCGGCGCCAGTTGGAGCACTCCCGTGCTCATCGAAGTGGATGGCCATCCGGAGTTGATCATGAACTTCCCCGGTCGGCTGACGGGGCTGGACCCGAAAACGGGCCGGCAACTTTGGATCAGCAAGGGCCTCGGAGGCACCATTTACACCACACCGGTATGGGGTGAAGGCGTGCTCTTCGCCACCACCAGCGGACCCGGCGGCGGCGCGGCCATCGCGGTCAAACCGGGCGGTTCCGGCGACGTGACGGAAAGTCGGCGCGTGTGGCGGCTGGAGCGCGCCAAGGGCTCGATTGGCTCCGGAGTCATCCACCGGGGCCATCTGTTCACCATCAGCCAGGACGGCATCGCCACCTGCCTGAGTGTGCAAGACGGGAGGACTGTGTGGGAGGAACGGCTCAAGGGCACGGGCAGCCGGAACAGTTCCTGGTCGTCAATGCTGCTCGCCGGCGACCGCATCTACGTGCCCAACCAGTCCGGCGACGTCTTTGTGCTGCGCGCCGCGCCGAAGTTCGAAGTGCTGGCGACCAACTCGGTCGGCGAACCCACCAATGCTTCCCTGGCCGCCTCGGATGGCGAGGTGTTCCTGCGCACGGACCGGGGGCTGTGGTGCTTTGCGGAGCGTCGAGGCCGCCCCTGATCCCGGCAAACGACGCAGGGAGCGATTGCTCACGAGCGCCAGCCCGCGGCACCAACACGCCGTCGGGCCCGGCCCTCCTTGGGACGCCGTGGCGAGCCGAGCTGACCGCTCAACTTTTCGCGGTTCGGACTTGCTCTTTCTTCTCCTCGCACTCGGCGGCCAGTTTGGCTCGCTCGCTGGCGAGACGTTGTTCCGCGTTCCGGGCTTCCTCCACGTCGCCCCGCGCGAGGGCGCTTTGGATCTCCCCTTTGAGCGTAATCTCGCGCTCCGCCAGCTTGGCCTTGTAGAGGGAATCGATCTCCGCGATCTGCTTTTTTTGTTCGGCGGTCAACTTGACGACCGGGGCGGTCTTGTTGAGCCGTTCCATGGCGAGTTCGTAGGCTGATTTCATGTTTGGTTTATTCCGCTTCTGATGTTTCAACCGCCACCTCCACCTGTCCGTCCACAACCCGCGTGGCGTAGGCCCTGAGCGGCCGGCCGGGACAACTGAGGCAGGCGCCCGTGCGCAAATCAAACTCCCACCCATGCAACGGACAGGCCACCCGGGCGCCCCGGACCAAACCCGCTCCAAGGGAGGCCCCCTTGTGCGTGCATTCATCGTCCACGGCGAGGAACTCGCCCTCGCAGCGAAACAGGGCCAGGGCGCGGTTGCCCGCCATCACGGTTCGTCCCTGCCCTTCGGCCAGGCTCGCCGCGTCGGCCACGGGGATGAAGACGCGCTTCATGACTCGGCTTGTCCGCCGGAATCCGCTGGCGGGGGCGTCGGTTTCTTCTTTTTCCAGGGCATCTCGGGAAAAGCCGCCGGAGGCGGTACGGCCGGCCGGGGCGCGGCCAGCTTCAGTTCCGGATCGCCGCCATCGGCAGCCGGGGCCGACATGTTGCCGCGCCACGAGGCGATGCGCGCCTGGAGGGCATGATGCTCGGCGGTCTTCTTGTCACCGGCCTTCATGTAGAACAGCGAAAGATTCGTGTGCACCAGTTGTTCCTGCGGTCGGAGCTTCTCGGCCTTGTGCCCCTCAGCGATCGCCGCCGCATAGTCGCCCTTGCGACAATACGCCATGCCCAACGCCAGTTGCGCATCGAAGTGATCCGGCGCTTCAGCAAGAATGGCCGCCAGACCCGCAATGGCCGCGTCGTAGTCCGCCGTGCTAAAAGCGAACATGGCGTCATCGAATCGTTGCTGGAGATCAGGCATGAGCAGTCGCTGACGCTCCGGTATGGCATGGAAGCCGGCCCGGCGCAAGCACCCGGGTTCAACCAGGGCATCCGAAACGACGTTCATCCGGGAAGACAAAAGTGTTTTCGGGGGCCAGGGAGACGTCGGCGCGCCCTCCAAAGTTTGGCAGTGCCCGAAAGTGTTTGGGCTGCTGGCGACGCGCTGGAGCCCCCGTGAGATGCGCGCTTCGACGCGACTGGTCACCGCCACCGCAGCGGAGCGCGGAGGTTCCCCTGGAAGGTCCCGCGGCGCGAGGAACCACACCGGATGCGCCCACACCGGCCCCGATATCGTCGCAGTTATTTATCCAGTTGCGTCATCCGGCGCCTTTCAGTAATTACACGACCATGCGCTTCTCACGAATGATGGCAGCGATTGGATGCCTGGCTTGGAGTCTCGCCTGTCTCCCCGCACCCGCCCAGCCAGCCACTCCCGAACAGCTCGACCGAGCCACGGAAATTCTGCGCAGCACCAAAATCGATCCGGCGACCAATGCCACCACCGCCGCCGTGGAAAACCAGAGCAAGGCCCGGCAGGCCGCCATCGAGCGCGCCGTGGCCGAGGCGCAGCGCATCGCCTCCGAGCGCAAAGCGGCCAACGACAAGGCCATCGCCGACCTCGTCCGTCAGAAGGAAGCGGAAGCCCAGGCAGCAGAGGCCCGTCGCAAGGAAATCGAACGTATCGAAGCGGCCGTGCTGAAGGCCGCCGAGGAGCGGCGCAGGCAGCAGGCCGCCATTTCCGCCGCCACGCCGCCGCCCGCCCCGGCCGCTCCGACCGCCGCGCTCGCACCCGAGGCCGAGACCAAGGCGCGCGAGGCCTTGAACGCCAAGCTGGCCGGGCAAACCCCATCTCCCAAGGCCACGCCGGTCGCTGCACCTCCGCCGAGCACTCCCCCTTCGCCTCCCGCTGAAGCGACGGAGCAAAAGCAGGTGGCAAAGGCTGAGATCAACAAACAGGCGAGGAAGGAGGTCCCCTCTGCCAGAAAGGGCGCCAAGACCGAGACGAAGGCCCCTCCGCCCCCTGCACCGCAGGCGGCATCCAAGCCAGAGTTGACTCCCAAGCAGCGGCGCCTGGCCGAATTGCTCGAAGCTTACACGCGGGCCAAAGACCCCATCAGCCCGGCCGAGTATCATCGTGAGCGTGCCCGCATCCTGGCCGAGCCCTGAGAGTCACGCTTCCCGGCTCCCGGCAGTCCACTGAGTCCCCTCCCCACCGGCGAGGGCGAGGTGGCCATTACCTTGGGCACCTCGAGCCGGTGCGCCGGCAGGCCCTTTTTCCATTGCACCCGGTTCGTCCCCTGACTAACTAACCCGCCATGCATGATTTTCACTACGTGGGCCGGAAGCTGTATTGCGAGCGCGTCGCGGTGGATTCGCTCGTGCGGCGCTTCGGCACGCCGCTCTACATTTATTCCCAGCATACCCTGACCGACCACTTTCAAAAGCTCGACCAGGCTCTGGCGCCGCTGGATCACCTGATCTGTTACGCCGTGAAGGCCAATTCCAACGCCGCGGTCATGCGCACACTCGCCAACCTCGGCAGCGGCTTTGACGTCGTGAGCGAGGGCGAACTGCGCCGGGTGATTGCCGCCGGAGGCCAGCCCGGTCGTTGCGTGTTCGCCGGCGTGGGCAAGACGGAGGCCGAAATCGAATTCGCGCTGCGCCGCGGCATCTATTCCTTCAACGTCGAGAGCGAGCCGGAGCTGGTCCGCATCAACAAGGTTGCCGCCCGGCTCAAAAAGGTCGCCCCCGTGGCGGTGCGCGTGAATCCCAACGTGGATGCCGGTACGCATGCCAAGATCACGACCGGCACGTACGAGAACAAGTTTGGCATCGCCTTCGAGCAGGTCGAGGGGGTTTACGCCCGCGCCGCCCGCCTCAAGCACATCCGCCTGCGCGGTCTGCAGATGCACATCGGGTCCCAGCTCACCGAGGTCAAACCCTTCGAGTTGGCCGTGCGCAAGGTGCTTCCACTGGTGCTGAAGCTTGCGCAGCGGTACCCGCTCGAGTTCTTCAGCATTGGTGGCGGCTTGGGCATCATCTACAAGTGGGCCCTGGAGAGCGGCGGCGCCAGTTGGTGGCGTTCCACCCGCGCGCGCCACATCCTGACCCCGAAGACCTACGCCGATACGCTCGTCCCCCTGTTGAAGCCGCTGGGTCTGCGGATCCTGATTGAACCCGGTCGCTTTATCGTGGGCAATGCCGGCATTCTCGTCACCCGGGTCGAATACGTGAAGCAGACCGGGCGCAAGAACTTCGTCATCGTCGATGCCGCCATGAACGATCTCATCCGCCCGGCGTTCTACGATTCCTACCACGAGATCATCCCCACCACTGAACGCAACGGCGAGTTGATTCGGTCCGATGTCGTCGGCCCGATCTGCGAATCTGGTGATTACTTCGCCAAGGACCGACCGCTGCCGCGGGTGGGCGAGGGGGACCATCTGGCGCTGTTGAGCGCCGGCGCCTACGGCTTCGCGATGGCATCGAACTACAACTCGCGCGCCACCGCCGCCGAGGTCCTCGTCAACGGCACCCAGGCTGCGCTGGTCCGGGAACGCCAGAAACTGGCCGACATTTGGAAGCTCGACCGCATCCCGGCCTGGTTGAAGCAACGTTGAACCGCAAACCGGCCCGGCCCGCGCTCACTTCCCGATCGCCCCGTTCCCGCGACGATTCCGATAGTGCAGGACGGTGAAAAGATCGTTGTCGCGCACGATGGCGAACTCGACGAAACCATCCTCAAAGGGCGGAAAGAACGTGTCCCCCTCCACCTCGCGCTTGACCCGGGTGAGATAGAGATCGGAACAGCGCGGCAGCGCTTCCGCATAAAGCTGGGCACCACCGCAGATGAAGACCTCGCGCGGCTCTGCCACCGGGTCGATCTCGTCCAACGACCTGACTGTCCTCACTCCCGGCGGGCCAAAGCCAGTGCGGCTGACCACGATGGTTTCGCGCCCCGGCAAGGGCCGGCCGATTGATTCGAATGTTCGCCGTCCCATCACCACCACCTGCCCGATGGTCATCTCCCGGAACCATTTGAAGTCCTCCGGCAAATGCCATGGAATTCGGTTACCCAGGCCAATGACCCGATTGAGAGACATGGCCGCGATGGCCTTGAAACACTTCATTGTCTCCGGATTCTCGGTCCGCCACATGTCGAAGGAAAACAAATTCCGAGCCGGGCCAGCCTCGGCCCCCGTGGGCCAAGATCGAGCAGCGCCGACCGGTGCCGCTGCGCCCCTGCCCGACGCGCCGGCCCGTCACGGTCGCGAATCAGTGCCCGTCATGGCCGGGCTCGATCTGTTGGGCTTCATGTAGCGGTGAACGCCCAGGTAATAAATCACCCCCAGCACCAGCACGGTGCCCCCCAGCCAGAGACCGGCGCGATGCACGCTGCCGGTCATCAACTCCTGATCCTGCCCCGCTTTCACTCCCAGCCAGCAGAGCACCGTGCACCAGATCGCCGAGCCAATGACGGTGTAGAGGGAGTACAGGCCGAAATCCATCCGCACGATCCCGGCCGGGATGCCGATCAGGTGCCGCACCACCGGCAGAAGACGGGACACGAAGATGCCGAGGGAACCGAACCTTCGCGCCCAGAGTTCGGCGCCATACACTTTCTCGGGCGTGATGAAGAAGTACTTCCCATAGCGCAAAACCAGCGGCCGGCCCGCGATCCGGGACACCCAATACATGACCGCCGCCCCGATCCACGAGCCCAGTGTGCCGGCCACCACAATGCCCGCCATGCTGAACGTGCCCTTGCTGTGCGCCAGATGAGCCGCAGGGGGAATGACCACTTCGCTTGGCAGCGGCGCGACCGAACTTTCGACCGCCATCAGCAATACGATGAGCGGATAGCCGCCGGTTTCAAGCGCAGCCAGATACCAGTCGATCAAACCCTTCAACATAGGTGGAGCGCTTATAACCGAATCCCGCCCTCCAGCAAGGCCGGTTTCACCCGAGGGCGCAATCGCAAGCGAAACCCCGGGAGGAGGACACGCC
>DATLZF010000385.1:0-7459 GCA_035574135.1 Candidatus Methylomirabilota bacterium | reverse complement strand
TGCGATGGCGAGGAAGCCGTGCGCGATCCGGCCGGACGTGAGACCTCTCTGGCCCACGCCCTGCAACACAGCTTCGAAATCACGCGCCCCACGCCAGCCTTTCTCCGCGCCCTGGCCGAGCGCAGCAAGGATGCCGACCTGGCCGCCCTGCTCGAACCCGCCCGCAAAGCGGAACTTGATGAGTTCCTGCACGGACGCGAGATCGTTGACTTCCTGCTGCGAGCGCCCGCAGCGCGATTCGCGCCCGCCGAGTTCGTGGGCTGCCTGCGCAAGCTCAACCCGCGCCTCTATTCCATCGCCTCCAGCCCCAAGGCCCATCCGGGCCAGGTGCATCTGTGCGTCGGCACCGTCCGCTACACCAGTCACGGCCGGGCTCGCAAGGGCGTCTGCTCCACTTTTCTGGCCGACCGGGTGGACGCGACAACGCCCGTGCCCGTCTTCGTGCAACCCTCCCACGGCTTCCGGCTGCCAGCCGACGGCTCCAAACCCGTGATCATGATCGGCCCAGGTACCGGCATCGCCCCGTTCCGCGCTTTTCTCCAGGAGCGGCAGGCCGTCGGCGCCACCGGCCCAAACTGGCTTTTCTTTGGCGACCAGCAACAGGCTTTCGACTTTCTTTACCGCGAGGAACTCGAGGCGATGACATCCGGCCCGCTCAGCCGGCTTGATCTGGCCTTCAGCCGGGACCAGGCGGAAAAGGTTTACGTGCAGCATCGAATGATCGAGCAGGCGCGGGAGGTGTGGGCCTGGCTGGAAGATGGCGCCCACGTCTATGTCTGCGGCGACGCCAAGCGCATGGCAAAGGATGTCGATGCCGCATTGCACACTATTGTTGAAAAGGCCGGCGGCCGGACGCCGGATCAGGCGGCCGAATACGTGGCCACGTTGAAACGGGAGAAACGTTATCAGCGCGACGTGTATTGAGCCGGCACTCGCGCCGGCCAGGACTCTCATGCCCACCGCACCACTGTTCACGGAAATCGCCGGCCAGAAGCTCAATGGTGAGCAGAAGGCCTATCTCGACGGATTGTTCGCCGGCTTGCGCAACCGCGGGTTGAAGTTCGCCGACGTGGCACCTGATCCCGCCGGGCCGCCGGCGCCGCCGGCCCCGCCGGACCACTCCACCCTCACCACCGAGGAACGCATCAAACGCGAGCTCCATCCGCTTGATGCCTACGAAGTCCTGCTCGAACACGCCGCGCAGAACAAAGCGCCGGACAAGGAGAATCTTTTTCGGTTCAAGTGGAACGGACTCTTCTATCTCACACCGAACAAGGAGGCCTTCATGGCTCGCCTGCGCATCCCCGGCGGTCAGTTGCGCACCTTCCAATTGCGCGAGATCGCCCGCGTCGCCAGCGAGCTGACCACCGGCTACGTGCAGATCACCACGCGGGCCAATCTGCAAATCCGCCTCATCGAACCCCGCCACGCTCCGGAGGTACTGCGGCGCATCCAGAGCGTCGGCCTCCACACGCGCGGCGCCGGCGCTGACAACATCCGCAACCTCACCTGCGACCCCACCAGCGGACTCGATCCCGACGAACTGATCGAAACGCTGCCTTTGGTCCAGCAACTGGGGCAGATCATCCTCAACGACCGCTCGTTCTACGACCTGCCCCGCAAGTTCAACATCGCCTTCCACGGCGGCGGACGCATCAGCCCGGTCGAGGACACCAACGACATTGGCGTCAAAGCGGTGCGTCTGGATCAGCCCGTCGCCGGCTTGGCGCCCGGAGTGTACTTCCGCATCGCCCTGGGCGGCGCCACCGGCCACAAGGCCTTCGCGCGGGACCTCGGTGTGCTCGTGCCGCCCGGGGACATCCTCAAGGTGGTGGTCGCACTCGTGCGCGTGTTCATCGCCCATGGCAATCGCAGCGACCGCAAGAAGGCGCGGCTCAAACATTTGCTGGAGACCTGGACGCTCGACCAATACCTGGCCGAGACCGAGAAACTGCTCGGCGCACCCCTGCCCCGCGCCCCCCAAACGCCGAACCCGAGCCCCGACCTCGCGGAGGCCAAGTCCCCGACTCTCTCCGCCCATCCCCACGTCGGGGTCTTTGCCCAAAAGCAGCCGGGTCTCAACTGGGTGGGCGTGGCCGTTCCCGTGGGCCAAATCACTCCCAAGCAAATGCTCCGCCTGGCGGACCTGGCCGACTTCTACGGCTCCGGAGAAATCCGGCTGACGGTCTGGCAAAACCTGATCATTCCCAACGTGCCCGATGCCTACGTCGAGACCCTCAAGCGCGCCCTGGTCAAGATGGGCTTTGACTGGCGCCAGTCTCATCTTCGCAGCGGCTTCGTGGCCTGCACCGGCAACTCCTACTGCAAGTTCGCCTCGTCGAACACCAAGGGCCACGCGCTCGAACTGATGGATTACCTCGAACCACGCGTTGCCCTCGACCAACCGGTAAACGTGCATCTGACCGGCTGCCCCCACTCCTGCGCCCAGCACTACATGGGCGACATCGGGCTGTTGGCCACCAAGGTCAAAGCAGGCAACGAAACGGTCGAAGGCTATCATGTGTTCGTCGGCGGGGGCTTCGGTGAACGCCAGGCCGTGGGCCGGCAGGTCTTCCAAGCCCTCCCATTCCACGAACTCAAGCGCACCCTCGAGCGCATGCTCAAGGCTTACCTCCGCCATCGACACCCCGGGGAGGACTTCCAATCGTTCACCCGGCGGCACGACGTCGGCCGCTTGCAGACCCTCTTCACCGAAGAACCCGCGTGAGCTCGACCGCCCCACTCCCCGGCTACAGCCTCATTGACCGCCTGCTGGACGAGCAACGCAGCCTCAGCGCCGTCGAACGGTTCTCACGGGCCCATGACCGCCATGAAATTCCCGCCATGGCCCGGCACTACCGCGATCTCATTCCTCTTTCTGCCCCCGGCCCCGGCGAGCAATACGCCTTCGAAGTCGATCTGGATGCCTGCTCCGGCTGCAAGGCCTGCGTCACCGCCTGCCACAGCCGCAACGGCCTGGACGAGCACGAGACCTGGCGCGACGTCGGTCTCCTCATCGGCGGCCCCGAGCGCCAGCCTCTCCAACAGACGGTCACCACCGCCTGCCATCACTGTGTCGAACCCGGTTGCGCCAGCGGCTGCCCAACCCTGGCCTACGACAAGGACGCCGCCACCGGCATCGTTCGGCACCTCGACGATCAGTGCATCGGCTGCCAGTACTGCCTTTGGAAATGTCCCTACGAAGTGCCGAAGTATTCCGCCGCCCGCGGAATCGTGCGCAAGTGCGACATGTGTTACGGGCGCCTCACCGCCGGCGAGGCGCCGGCCTGCGTGCAAGCCTGCCCCAACGGCGCCATTGCCATCCGAATCCTCCGGGCTGCGGATGCAGCCGCCTGCTTCGACAACACAGGTGAAGCGGCCGAGGCCAGCCGGCCGTGGCTGCCGGATTCCCCAGCGCCGCATTTCACCAAACCGACGACACGTTACCTGACCGCGCAAAAGTGGCCCTCCAACACCCGGGCCGGCGACCACTTCAAGATCGTCCCCCAGCCTCCGCACTGGCCATTGGTTGCGCTGCTTCTACTCACCCAGGCCGCCGTGGGAGTGCTGGCCGGTGATCTGGCCGACCGGTGGGCCGACCGGCCGGGGCAACCGCTGCCGCCGCTGCTGGCGTTGATTCTCACCGCCGCGGGTCTGGTTGCCAGCGTCTGCCATCTGGGACGCCCCGGGCAGGGCTGGCGAGCCCTGCTTGGCTGGCGGCGGTCGTGGTTGAGCCGTGAGGTCCTCGCTCTGGGTATGTTCACCGGCGTGACCACCCTGTCGGCCTGGGCCAACTGGCGCCACACCCTCTGGTCTCCCACTGCCGAGCTGACGCTGGCCGCCCTGAGCGTGACGACCGGCCTCTTCGCCGTGTTCTGCTCCGCCATGGTTTACGCGGACACCCCGCGCGAATTCTGGTGCTTGCGTCACACGGCCGGCCGCTTCTTCGGCACGGTGGCGGTGCTCGGTGCGGCCATCCTCTTCGCGCTGAGCTCGCTGGCGGGCCGATCCGACATCGCGCTGAAATCCCCGGCAATCGCCCTCAGCCTCGCCACCGCGATCAAACTCGCCCTCGAAATCCGCTTCCTGCGCAACGTGGAAGCCGGCCCCAACGAGCCGGCGTTGTCACCGCTGCAACGGTCGGCCCTGCTGTTGCGCCAACACGTTGGCCCCCGAGCCCGGGCCCGCGTGGCCTTCGCGGTCCTTGGAGGCCTGCTGCTGCCAGCCTTGTGGCTGATGGGTGCGGCCGGGGTGTGGATCCCCGCTACGGCCCTGGGCCTGTGTCTCGCGGCGGAACTCATCGAACGGCATTTGTTCTTCGTCGCGGCGATTCCCGCGAAGATGCCCGGAGGACTGTGACGGACCCCTTGACCGAACTACTCCGGCGCCGGGACGGGCCGTTGACGCGGGACCTCGTGCTCGAGCCGGGTCGCTTCGGGCTCGGGCGCGTGCCGGCACGTCTGCAACCGGACGACGCCGTTGAAATGGTCTGCGGGTATTGCTCCACCGGCTGCAGTTTGAAGGTGCACCTGCGCCAGGGCGAGGCCATCAACCTGACGCCGGCGCCCGACTATCCGGTGAACCTCGGCATGGCCTGCCCGAAGGGCTGGGAGGCGCTCACACCGTTGCGGGCGCCGGACCGGGCCACCGTGCCGCTGCGACGCAACGCGGCGGGCAAACCCGAACCCGTGGATTGGGAGACGGCGCTGCGGACCTTCTGCGGCCGGTTCAAGGAACTGCTGGATCGGCACGGGCCGGAGGCCGTGGCGTTCCTGAGCACCGGCCAGATCGTGACGGAGGAAATGGCCTTCCTCGGCGTGTTGACCCGCTGTGGCCTCGGTATCGAGCACGGCGACAGCAACACCCGCCAGTGCATGGCCACCTCGGCCGTGGCCTACAAGCAGAGCTTTGGCTTCGATGCGCCACCCTACACCTACGCGGATTTCGAGGCCTCGGATGTTCTCGTTTTCGTCGGCTCAAACCTCTGTATCGCCCATCCCATCCTCTGGCAGCGCGTACTGCGCAACCCTCATTCGCCGGAGATCATCGTCATCGACCCGCGCCGCACCGAGACGGCCATGGCTGCGACGCAGCACCTGGCCCTGGCACCCAAATCCGATCTGGTCCTGTTCTATGGCACCGCCCGGGCGTTGATCGAGTTGGGCGCCGTGGATCGCGCCTTTGTGAAGGCCCACACCACGGGCTTCGACGAGTTTGCCCGGTTCGTTCAACCGTTCACGCCGGAGAGGGTCTGCGCCGAGACGCGCCTGTCGCGCGAGACCTTCGACCGGTTCGTGGGCAGCGTGGCCCGCGGCCGGCGCGTGAGCTTTTGGTGGACCATGGGCGTCAACCAGGGGCACGAAAGCACGCGAACGGCACAGGCCATCATCAATCTGGCGCTCATGACCGGCAACATCGGGCGGCCGGGCACCGGCCCCAACTCGATCACCGGCCAGTGCAACGCCATGGGCTCGCGCCTGTTTGCCAACATCACCAGCCTCGTCGGCGGCCACGACTTCGCCGACCCCGGGCAGCGCCAGAAGGTGGCCGCGGCTCTCGACCTGCCCGAAACGCGATTGCCTCGGCAGCCCTGTCACGCCTACGACCAGATCCTCCAGGGCATCGACGAGGGGCGGGTGAAGGGTTTGTGGATGATCGCGACCAACACCGCGCATTCGTGGATCGATCAGGCCGAGGCGCGGCGCCGGTTGAGCCGGCTCGAGTTTCTGGTTGTGCAGGACATGTATCACTCGACCGACTCGGCGCGCCTGGCCCACCTCGTCCTGCCCGCGGCCGGCTGGGGAGAGAAGACCGGCACGTTCATCAACTCCGAACGCCGGCTGGGCCTGGTGAAGAAGGTCGCCCGCGCGCCCGGCCAGGCGCTGAGCGATTTCCGCATTTTCCAATTGATCGCCCACCACTGGGGCTGCGGGGAAATGTTTCGGGCCTGGAGCTCGCCCGAGGCGGTCTTCGATCTGCTGCGCCGCGTTTCGCGCGGCCAACCGTGCGACATCAGCGGCATCCGCGATTACGCGCACCTTGAGGCATGCGGCGGCGTGCAGTGGCCTCATGCCCTCCCCGCGGATGGCGGCGATCCCCGATGCGAGGCGCCGGCGCGGGAACGCCGGTTGTTTGCGGATGGGCGATTCTTTACCCCCGACCAGCGGGCGCGCTTTCTGTTCGCCCCCCCGCGACCGATGCCAGAACCGACCGACGCCGAATACCCCCTGCTCCTGCTCACCGGACGCGGCTCTTCCGCCCAGTGGCACACGCAGACGCGCACGGGCAAATCCGACGTCCTGCGAAAGCTGCACGCGCCGGACGCCTATGCCGAGATCAATCCCGCCGACGCGCGGCGACTGGGCATCGCGGATCAAAAGCCGATGGTTATCCGGTCACGGCGGGGCACGGTGCGGGCGCTGGCCGTCGTCACCCCGACAGTCCAGCCCGGGCATCTCTTCATGCCCATGCACTACGCCGAGACGAACGTCCTGACCCGCGCCGAGTTCGACCCGTATTCGCGTCAACCCAGCTACAAAGCCTGCGCGGTCAGCGCCCGGCCGGCGTAGATCCCACGCGACCGGAAATTCCTTTGCACTTTGGTGGGCGGTCTCCATCCTCGGGCCGCACATGGCAAACTATTCCGAGTCCCCGCTGGATCGGCTCTGGCGGGAATACAGCGTGGTGTTCGAGGATTGCGACGACCTCACGCTGGGCCGGTGGATGGCCCAGACCCTCACCCAGTTGGAGGGCCGCGCCTGGCGCCTGTCGCATCCGCTGGTGGGCGCCTACCGCCTCGCCTCGCACCTGGCCCACGAACGGCAAATCTGGCTCAAGCGCATCGCACCGGTTCCGGCGGCGTATCGCGAGGCCGCCTGCTGCCGGGCGCCGCTGTTGCCCCTGTTGACCCGCGACGTGACGGAGACGGGGCTCGTCTGCCAGCACTGCGGCGAGAGCTGCGTGCCCTGGGAGGAGATACCCGCCGAGCTGCATGACGAACTGAAACGCTGGGCCGACGAATACGCCCCGTGGCACGAGGTGGCGCATTGGGACGACGAAAAGCGCCGACGCTCCGGCGGCTACGACGACAAGCTGGAAGAGGCGGCGGAGGAAGTGGAGCGGTTGCTGGGGCGGGCCGGCTCCAAACTGGCGCCGCGGCTCCTCGATTGGTACCCGGCCATCATTTGGGAGGATCAGGATGAGTGCCTCGAAGTTCGACCGGAAGATGTCCGGCTGTGATTCCGGCACGAGGCAACGTCGCCCCCGATGAAGCGCTGGTTTCGCTGCGCCGCGCTGGTTCTGCTGGCACTGGCGGCCGGCCTGGCCGCGGCGTGGGTCTTCCGCAATCCGTTGCTGCGCGCCTTAACCGAATACCGGGTTTGCGACGCCACCGGACTCGACATCCGCATCGGCACCTGGCACAGCAGCCCACACCTGGTCCGGACCACCCTGCATGACC
>DATLZF010000384.1:0-2039 GCA_035574135.1 Candidatus Methylomirabilota bacterium | reverse complement strand
CATCGCCACCACCGGTGCCGTCATGCATCTCTTCCAACGCAAGGGCCAGATCATCGTCTCCCGCGACGCCGCGGACGAGGACACCCTGATGGGCGTGGCCCTCGAAGCGGGGGCGGAGGACTTCAAAGCGGACGCCGACGGCTACGAAATCCTGACCGAGCCGGCAGCGTTCGAAGCCGTGCACAAACAAATCGAGGCCCGTGGCATCAAATGCGAGGCCGCGGCCGTTACCTACCTGCCCACGACCACCTGCCCCGTCACCGCGCCTGACACGGCCGCCGCGGTCACGCGCCTCCTCGAGGCGCTGGAAGACCACGACGACGTGAAGGAAGTCTATTCCAACGCCGAGCTGCCGGACCAAGCCGAAGCGCTGCAGTTGAAGTGAGGGGGGGAGCGCGGCCGCTCTGGCTGCGGTTCGGCCCGAGGGGGGGCGCGCTCCCCGTTCCAAGGGCACCGTTCGGGCTGAGGCGATGTCCCGCGGGCTTCCCCATTCGCGCCGATGGGCGTGTGCTGGTGATTCAACGGAATCTTTCCGGCTCAGCGCCGGTCCGAACCGTACGCTCCGGCTCCCCTCGTTCTCCGGCTTTGGCTTGCGCCGGCGGGGTTGAACTCCGAACACTTCCGCCCGCATGTCGCAAATGCTGAAGTCGTCCGGGGCCATGGCGGCGGCCACGATGTTGAGCCGCGTGCTGGGGCTGGTGCGCGAGATTGCCTACGCCGGGTTCATGGGCGACAGCGCCGTGGCCAGCGCCTTCAAATTCGCCTTCGTGGTGCCCAACCTTTTCCGTCGCCTGCTGGGTGAGGGCGCGCTCACGGCGGCGTTCATTCCCATCTTCAAGGAAAAGGAAAAGACCGCGGGCGAGGCTGAAATGTGGCGGGCGGCCAATGCCGTGATCTCGGCCGTGGTGATCGTGTCCGCGGGGATCATCGCGTTGGTGTTGCTCGGCGTGTCGCTGGTGCTGGCATGGGGTGCGCTCGAAGCCAACACACGGCTCATGCTCGAACTGCTGCGGGTGATGCTGCCCTACCTGCTGCTGGTGTGCCTGGCGGCCATCTTCATGGGCATGCTCAACGCCCGGGGTTACTTCTTCATCCCGGCCCTCGGCGCCACGATGTTGAACGTGGTCATGATCGCCTCGGTGTATCTGGCCGCGCCGCGGTTCGGGGCAACAAAGGAAACGCAGATTTTCGCGCTGGCCTGCGGAGTGGTGGTGGCGGGCATTGCCCAGGCGGTGTTTCAACTGCCCAGCCTGCACCGGGAGGGATTTCGCCTCGCCTGGGTGAGGCCGTGGCCGGATGACACCGTGCGGCAGGTGGTGCGCAAGATGATCCCGGCCGCGCTGGGGGTGGCCGCTTACCAGATCAACATCATGATCACCTTCGCCCTGGGGTTCCGGGTGGATGAAACGGTGGTGGCCTCGTTCGATTACGCGGTGCGGCTGATGGAACTGCCGCAGGGCGTGTTCGGCGTGTCGCTGGCCACATATCTCCTGCCCACGCTCTCGGGCCTGGCGGTCGAGCGGAAGTATCCCGAGTTCCGGGCCACGCTGGCCCGGGGGGTGAGCTATCTCGCGTTCGTCAACGCGCTGGCGGCGGCGCTGCTGGTGGCGCTGGCCGAGCCGATGATCCGGCTGTTGTTCGAGCGGGGCGCTTTCGACGTGCTTTCGACCAAACGGGCGACGCTGGCCCTGCAGTGCCTGGCGCCGGGGCTCCTGGGATTCTCACTGGTGAACGTGCTGGCGCGGGCCTTCTTCGCCCTGGGCGACACCCAGACGCCGATGCGGATCAGCGTCTTTTGCCTCGGGTTCAACGTATTGCTGGCGTTTCTCTTCGTGGAACCGCTGCGGCAGGGCGGGTTGGCGCTGGCCAACACGCTCAGTTCCGTGGTCAACGTGCTCCTGCTGTTGCATGCCTTGCGCCGAAAGCTCGGACGGCTCGAATTCGCCGACGTGCGGAAGCACCTTCCACTCCTGTTCGCGTGCGCAGTGCTGGCGGGGTGGATCGGCTGGGGCCTGGCGCGTTGGTGGTCCGCCGCTTGG
>DATLZF010000383.1:0-4188 GCA_035574135.1 Candidatus Methylomirabilota bacterium | reverse complement strand
GCCATTTCTTGAGCAGGCCGGTCTCCTTTGACATGGCGTTGCGGTCGGCTCCCTGCCACTGTGGCCAGTCAAAGCCGGCAGCCCGGCACCAAGGCTGTTGTGTTGACAGCAGGAGAGCTGCTGCCGTCCACGCGAGGACTTGGACGTTCATGCGCTGTGTCGTGTTGGCAATGCTCGTAGCGGTCATGACAAGCACTGACATCCCGCCATCGGCCCGGGTTACAGCGCCCTCCAAGCATGCCACTCGAAGCCGCACCACTCACTAATTCGCGGCCGGTTTGAAGATCAACTGCGCGAAGTGGTAGAGCGCCTTCTTCCAGTGCTTGAAATCGTGCGCGTGCTCATCGACGTGCCAGATGTGCGGCACGTTCTTCTCCTTCAAGTAGGCGTGGACGTTCTGGCTGATGCGGATGAGGCCGTCCTTGTTGCCACAAGAGACGTAGAGCAGCTTCAATTGCTTGGTCGCCTTCTCGGGATCAGGCACGAGTTCCGCTCCGGGCTTGGTGTTTGGCGCGGACGAGAATCCGCCGACCCAGGCGAACGTGTCGAGGTTGCCGAGGCCGAAGTTCAGCGATTGCCCGCCGCCCATCGAGAGACCGGCGAGCGCACGGCTTTCACGGTCCTTGATCACCGAATACTTCCCCTCGATGAACGGAATGAGGCTGCCGAGCAGGTCCTGATCGAACTTGCCAAAGGCGGGTGCGGTGGCCATCGCGTTCGGACCGGGCCGGTCGTCGGGTTGCGCGCGGCCGTTGGGCATGACGATGATCATGGGCACGGCCTTCTTGTCGGCGATGAGGTTGTCGAGGATGACGTGGGGCTGGCCACCGCGACGCCATTCCTCTTCGTCGCCGCCGATGCCGTGCAGCAGGTAGAGCACGGGATACTTCGTCTCGGCGGAGTAACCGGGCGGCGTATAGACGAGCGCCTTGCGTCGGGTGCCAACGGATTTCGAGTCGTACTCGACCATCTCGAGCTTGCCGTGGGGGATGCCCTCGCGCGGTTTGTCGAACCCCTCCGGGGGATCGGGAAACGCGGGCTTGTCGTCGGGCTTCAACTCGATGGGCCCGCCGAATCCGCGGCGTCCGCTGCGCCCGCTCTGGTCGGGTGCAGCGGCGGCGGGGCCGGCGCCGTCGCGTTTGGCCGTCGCTTCCGAACTTCCAAAGTCCCCGACCTTGCGGGTGAACTTGATGTCGCCATCCGCCACTTTGCCCGTGAAGGTGATGTTGATGTCCCGGTCTTGAATCTTGAGCGGTTCGATGAACGTCACCGTGTCGCCCTCGACCTTGCCGTCCGTAAACTCGACCTCGCGTTTCTCGCCCTCGCGCTCGACGGTGGCCTTGCCGCTCAGCTTCGTCCCATCCTGCTTGAGGTGGAACGTGTATTTCTGCAGGCCGCGCTGGGTTTCAAACTCGGCCTTCCAAGTGCCGGTAACGTCCGCCGCAAACGCGGACAAGGAAGCGAGCGCAAGGCTCAGGAGGATGAGGTGGATTTTCATTGTGTTTGAGTGCTGGCGTTTCGGTTTAACCACGAATGAACACGAATGGACACGAATCACACAATGCCTTGGCGCAGGTTGGCCGATGGCTGTGTCGCCAACTGGCACTCGGCGGAGCGGCAGGCAGGAGGTGATGCGGGGCGCCTCGCCAGTGGGCTCTGTTCGTGTCCATTGGTGTCCATTCGTGGTTCCAAAAGCTCTTCGTTTCAATTCTTAAACAGCAGCGGGGCGAACTGATACAGGCTGCGCCGCCAAGTGAGCCATTCGTGGCCGGTCTCGGGTGACTCGTAGAAGACGGCGTTGATGCCCGCCGCTTTGAGGGCGGCGGTGGCCTCCTTGGGATCGCCGCCAAAGCCGCCGCGGCCGGCGACGCGGTTCGTGCCCAGTTCCTTGCTGCCGTAGCTGACGAAGACCAGTTTCACCGCCTTCTTGAACTTCTCGAGGTTGGCGATGTTCGTCACCGCGATGCTGCCGCCGCTGAACACGCCGATGTGCGAGAACTTGTCGAGATGCGCCGGCGCGATGGCGCGCGTCTGCATGCCGCCCATCGAAAGGCCGGCCATCGCCCGGTAGGGCTGTTTCGCGATGGTGCGGAAGTTGGCGTCGATGTAGGGAATCAAATCCTCGGTGACCACTTTCTCGAAGGCGCTGAAGTTGAACGGTCCGCGGCCGCCGGGGCCGGCGCCGGCCGGCGGCGCGTTGGTGGGACGCGGGCCGCTGACGCCGCCGTTTTCCATCACGATGATGAAGGGCCGGGCTTTGCCCTCGGCGATGAGGTTGTCCATGATGAACCCGGCGTGGCCCTGGCGTCCCCAGCCGGTTTCATCCTCCCCGCCGCCGTGTTGGAGGTAGAGCACCGGATACCGCTTCCGCGTGCTCTTGTCGTAATCCGGCGGCGTGTAAACGAAGATGCGACGGTTCTTGCCGCTGGACTTGGAGAAGTAATACACCTCGCGAAGCTGGCCGTGCGGCACATCCTTGAGGGCGTAGAAGTCGCGGTCCCGGGCCGGAATCTCCACCGCGCTGCCCCAGCGGCTTGAGCCGAAGTAGTAGTGGCTGTTCGGATCGGGCACCTCGGCGCCGTCGATCTTGATGGCGTAGTAGTGGAAGCCTTCATCGAGCGGCCGGGTGTAGCCGTACCAGGCGCCGTCTTCGCCCTTGGTGAACTCGCTGCTGTCGCGAAACGTGCAGCCCACATTTGTGGCGCCGGGCGCCACGATGCGGAACTTCACGCGGCCCTCCGAGTTGTATTGCGGATACTGTTTGCCGGCCTGGTTGGACGGGCAGGGTTTCCAGTCATTGACCGGTTCGGCGCCGTGAGCCGGGCCGGGCTGGCCCGAGAGCACGACCGCAAACGCGAGGAGCGAGAGTTTGGTTTTCATGAGTCGTTGATTCGTGGTTGTGACAGACATGGAACCGCGGCGGTTTCAGTCAGTGTGGCCCGGGCCGAGCGGGATCCGGTTGCGGTTTGCCGACCGAACACAGCCCGCGAATCTCCTCGTCGCTCAACGCCCGGCCGAAGAGGCAGAACTCATCCATTGCGCCGCTGAAGTTGCGGATCATGAACGGATCGCTCCTTGGAAAGCCCTGCGCATTCCAGTTGCCCAGTTCCGCCACGCCCACGCGGAACGGCGGAGCGATCTCGAGCGCATGCTCACTGACGGGCGCACCGTTGAAGTAATGCACCACTCGCCTGGAGTGCCCGTCCACCACCACCGCCAAGTGAATCCAAAGCCCGAATTGATCCAGCCGCAGCACCGGAGGGCTGGTAACGATCTGATACTCGCCCGGCTCGGCACCGATGGCCGTCAATGCCAACACGCCATCCTGCCGCACCGACCAGTGCACGGTCCCCGGTTTGAAGCCATCGCTCATGAACAGCGCATTGATCTGGCGATCCAATCCATGCACGCGCACCCAGGCCGCCAGCGTCAGCGCACCGTAAACCCCCGCCACCTCCAGCCGCACCCGATCGCTCACTCCGCGAAATTCCAAAGCCCGTTTGTCCGGCCAGCGGCCCTCGGTCCACTGGCAGCCGACCATCGCGGCGTCCCGTATGGCGTCCTGTCGCCGGCTCGCATTCGCAAGACGCCAGTCGGACAACCCCGCCGATTCGAAATCCAAATGCACCAGCAGCGATGGGTCCTCATCGAGCCGGCTACTGGCCGCGCGCCACTCCTCATGCCGCAACACCTCCGCCACGGACGAGTTGTTTTGCACGTCAAAGAGCGCGGCAAACCGGGAGCGACTGGCCGGAACCAACCGGGCCGGCGACGCGCCGTCCCCAACGGCCCCCTGCCCCTCGCCCAAATTCTGTTTTACGGCGCTCGGCGGCGATTGAAACTCCACCCGGCCCTGAAACACGTGCAATTCGGTCGCCCGCGCACCGACCTCGATTCCAAACACCGCTCCCATGTCCGCCACCGTCATGCGCGGTGTCCGCACCCGATATCCCTTCGCCGGCGGTGGTACCTCCGCGATTAGTTTCCCCCCGAGGCAGACCACCTCGCCCGACGACACCAGTTGCAGCTCGGCGGGGCCTTCAACCACAAGCCGCGCCCCGCTGTAGAATACGATTTGCGCCCAGCCGGATCGCAGCCGCAGCCAGCCCGGCTCCAACGGAGCGCCCGGGCGCGGCCCCTCGCCGGGCTCTTGCCACACCGCGTCCACCACCCGATTCAACATCGCAA
>DATLZF010000382.1:0-6310 GCA_035574135.1 Candidatus Methylomirabilota bacterium | reverse complement strand
CGGCGGCCGCGGTGGGCTACATCACCCGCAACACCCCGACCAACGCCGCCCTTGTGGTGCCGCTGGTCAGCTCCGACTCCTCCCGCGTCACGGTGCCGGATCAGATCACCATTCCCGCCGGATCACGTTCGGCCTTCTTCGACATCAACGTCGGCGACAACGCCACGGCCAACATTTCCACCCGCGTCACCGTTTCCGCCTCTCTGCCCGGTTACAACGTCCAATCCGCCGCGCTGACGATCAGCGACGACGACACACCCGCGCTGACCCTGGCGTTGAGCGATCCGATTCTCGTCGAGGGAACGCAGAATCCGGCCGGGACGTTGACGATTACCCGTTCCCCGGTCACGGCGGGCCGGGCAAGGCTGGGGGTCTTCAGTTCGCACCCCGCCATCGCCAGCGTCATGGCCAACGCGATCATTCCGCCGGGCGAGGCGTCCGTCGTGGTACCGATCAACGTGGCCAACGACAACGTGGCCACCGGCGCCCGCACGGTGCAGTTGCAGGTCGTGCCCACCGACGACGTGACCGGCACGCCGCTCTTTACGAATTCCTTCACCACCCACGTCGTGGTCTCCGACGACGATGGCCCGGCCCTGACGGTGCGGATCGACGCGGGAGTGATCGCCGAGGATGGCGCCACCACCGGCCGCGTGCGACGCAACACGCCCGCCACTTCGAACCTGGTGGTTCAGTTGTCGAGCAGCCTGCCGGGCGAGGCGGCGGTGCCGGCCTCGATTACCATCCTGAACGGCCAGGACACCGCCACTTTCGCCATCAACGGCGTGCTGGACAACCAGCCCGATGGCAACCGTTACGTATCGATCGCCGCGTCCGCGGCCGGCTTCAGTCCGGGCGCGGCTTCGCTCAATGTCTCCGACATCGACCTGCCGGACCTGCGGCCGGTGGCCATCCAGTTCACCAACACGGCGCTGACGGATGCGCTCCTGCCCATCAGCTTCGTCGTGAGCAACAGCGGGCTGGCCCTGGCCGAGGGACTGTGGCTGGACCGCGTGTATCTGGCCACGTCACCCGTCGGTGACGGCCTGCGCCTGGCCGGCCAGGCCTCGCACTTCACCGACGTGCCCGTGGGCGGCTCTTACACGAAGACCGTGGCCGCCACCATGCCCAACCAGGCCGGTGTGTACTGGGTCCTCGTGGTCGTGGACGAAAACGCGGCGTTGAACGACGGCAACCGACAGAACAATCGGCTCGTTTCGCTGGGCTCGATCACGGTCCAACCGGCGTATCGCGCCACGATTGAAACGGACCTGACCTCGACGGTGGCCGGCACGCCCATTCCGCTGCATGGCCGCGCCTTCCGGCCCTCGGACAACTCGCCCGTGCCCAACCAGCGCGTGACCATTCGGACGCGCGTCAAGGGCGTGCGCCGCGTGTTCGATGCCTTCTCGGATTCCAGCGGCAACATCACGTCGGTCTTCCGGCCCTTCCCGAACGAGGCCGGGCTCACCTTGCTGTCGGCGGATCATCCCGGCGTGGCGGAGGACACCACCCAGGATTCGGTGAACGTCTATGGCGTGCGCTTCGCCCAATACGATCTGACCGCGCGCATCTTCCCCTTCCTCAGCTACACCGGCGCCGTCGAGATCGTGAACCTGGGTGATCTGCCGGTCACGGGCTTGAACGCGTGGTTTGTCGGACTGCCCAATTACGTGCTCTCACAAGTCAGCGTGCCGGAAACACTGCCGGCTTCGGGCCGCGCAACGGTGAACTTCGAGTTGCTGGCCACCAACGTCGTCAGCGCCACGATCCTCGCCAACCTGAACCTCAGCACCGCCGAGGGCGCCGTGGCTTACGTGCCGATGCGGATCAATCTCCAGCCCCTTACCACCACACTGGTGTCGCAGCCCGGCTTCATCGAGACCGGCGTGGCGCGCGGCGAGCAAAAAATCATCAGCTTCCACGTCGAGAACATCGGCGGCATCGCCTCGGGTGAGTTGACCGTGGTGCCGCCCGATTTGTCCTGGGTGTCGCTCAGTTCGCCCAGCAACCTGCCCTCGCTCGGCCCCGGCGAGAGCACGCGGTTGACGCTCATCGTCATGCCGCCCGCCGACGCGCCGTTGACGCTCTACGACGCGCCACTCTACGTCCTGGGCGCGAACGCGCGTCTCGAAGTGCCGATGAAACTCCGCTCGCTGGCCAACGCGGCGGGCGATCTCCGCGTCGAGGTGCAGGACGATTACACCTACTACGTCGAGGGCGCGCCGCGCGTGACCAACGCCACCGTGCGCCTCACCGATCCTTACACGGCCGAAACGATCGCCGTGGGCACGACCTTCCCGACCGGCTCGATCCTCTTCACCAACCTGCTCGAGGGCTTCTACCAGATGCGCGTGACCGCGCCGCAGCACGCAACCTATGCCGCCCCCGTGCAAGTCGTGGCCGGCGTCGAGACGCCGAAGGTGATCTTCATCGACCGGCAGACGGTATCGTACCGCTGGACGGTCGTACCCACCACGGTGGAGGACCGCTATCGCGTGGTGTTGGAACCGGTGTTCCAGACGGAAGTGCCGATTCCGGTGGTCACCCTGGACAACCCGGAGCTGTCCTTCCTCGTGCGCGCGGGTGGCGAAGGCCAGATCGAGCTGCGCCTGAGCAACCACGGCCTCATTGCCGCCGAGCGGCTCACGGTGCGAGTGCCGCACATCGAAGGCTTCGAGCTCACGCCGCTGGTGGATGTGGTCGATGTGCTTCCGGCCAGGTCGTCGATCGCCATTCCCATCCGCGTCCGCCACGTCGGCTCGACCGCGGGTGGGGGGCTGGTGGCGGCGGGCCTGCCGACCTGCGGCAAGACCATTACCGGCTGCGACTCGCTGCCCAAGATCGATATCAAGTGGTCGTGGATTTGCGGGGCCGATCGGCGCTGGCACGGCTTGCAGCCCGACATCGAGATGAACTGCTCCAAGCCGGACTGCTGGGACCTGATCAAGGACTTCCTCGAAGACAAGCTCAAGGACAACGCGGAGAAGCTGATCAAAGGCGAGGCGATCAACCTGAAGGATCTGCCCACCGATTGCGCCTGCGACATCATCAACATCCTCGCCCAATGCCTGGGGATCACGGATGCGTGCATCCTTTCCACCTTGCAGGCGGCCTGCGGCGTGGCCACGGGCGACATCGGCGGGGCGGCGGCGGGCGGAGCGGGCATTGGCATCAACTGCATTTGCCCGGATTTCGGTCTGCCCAGTTATACGGCCAGTCCGCAGGGTGATCTTCCGAGCGGTGGCGGTTTTGGCACCTATGACAGCGCACCGGCCGATCTGCGCCGCGCGGCGGAAGCCGCAGGCGGCTGGGAATGGGACGGCGGCGATTGTGAGCCGGGCCTGCACCCGGCCTCCCTGGCCCTCAACCGCCGGGTGCCGGTGGAGACCTTCCGCGATGGCTCGTGGTATCAACCGTTGCCCGAACTCGAGCCGGAACTGGCTCCCGCCTCAGCACCGGACCGCGTCTGCGCCCGCGTGCGCATCCGGCTGGAACAGGAGATCACGCTCACGCGCCAGGCCTTCCTCGGCTCGCTGGAGGTGGACAACGGAAATCCGGACCTGCCGTTGACCGGGGTGCAGGTGGTGATCGACATCCGCGACGACATGGGCCAGAGCGCCAACGACCGCTTCGCCATCCGCGGCCCCGAGTTGGAGGGTCTCACGGCGGTGGATGGCACGGGGGTCATCCAGTCGCGGGCCACGGGGGCCGCTCGTTACACGTTCATCCCCACGCGCGAGGCCGCGCCGCTGGCGCCGCGCATCTATCGCTTCGGCGGCACGCTGGTCTATTACGTCGGCCAGACGCGCATCGAAGTGCCCCTGGCGCCCGAGGCCATCGCGGTGCATCCCGACCCGGCGCTGCATCTGGATTACTTCCTCCAACGAGACGTGTTCAGCGACGATCCCTTCACGGATGAAATCGAGCCGGCGGAGCCGTTTGCCCTCGGCCTGCTGGTGCGCAACCTGGGCCGCGGCCCGGCGCGCAACTTCCGCCTGGTTTCCGGCCAGCCCAAGATCGTGGAAAACGAGAAGGGATTGCTGATCGACTTCAAGCTCATCGCCACGCAGGTGGGCAACAAACCCATCTCGCCCTCGCTCAACATCAGCCTGGGTGATATCGACGGCGGCGATGCCAACGTGGCGGCCTTCTACATGACGGCGTCATTGCAAGGTCGGTTCGTGGAATACAACGCCACCTTCCAGCATGTCGATGCCATCGGGGACCGCCGCATCGCACTCATCGACAGCGTGAACCTGCATTCGCTCATCAAGGTGGTGCGCGCGGACCGGCCCGACGACGACGCGCTGATGGATTTCCTGGCGGACGATGTGCCCGACGCCGCCAGCCTGCCGGACACGCTCTGGATGAGCGACGGCTCGCAAGCCATCGTGAATCCCGGCGCCTCTCCGGCAGTGAGCGCGCCCGTGGCCGCGGACCGGCTCCAGGTACAGCTCACCGCCACCATGCCCGCCGGCTGGGCCTACGTGAAGCTGCCCGATCCCGGCCCGCGCTTCCGCCTGGTTCGCGTGGTCCGCTCGGACGGCAAGGAAATCGCCGTGGGCACGAACGCCTGGACCACGGATCGCAGCTTCCCGTCGTCGTCCACCGGCGCCATCCGCGAGCATCTGCTGCACCTGCTGGATTTCGACAGCACGGGCAGTTACACGCTGTATTACCGAATTCTCGACGGGGTGGCGCCCGTGATCGTCAGCGTCGGCGCGGGCGTACCCCCGGTGCAGACCGGCCCGCTGGACACGCTCGACGTGGTGATCTCCGAACGAGTCGAACTGTCCAGCTTCACGGCGGATGACCTGGTGCTCACGCGCAACGGCGGCGCCAATCTTATTGCGCCAACCGTCACCATCACCAACGTCGGCACGAACGTGTACCGCGTCAGCGGACTGGGTTCGTTGACCGGTCCGGATGGCAACTACCTGTTCACCGTGCTGGGCGCGGGTCTCATCGACGTGGGCGGCAACCCCGCGGCCAATGATGGCGTCTTCGCCTGGGCCAAGGGCGTGCAAGCGCCGGTCGTGGCCTCCATCACGGCTCCGATACCGAACCCGCGCAACTCGCCGGTGACGAATCTGGACATCAGCTTCACCCAGCCGATCGATCCGGCCACGTTCACGCCGGACGATCTCCGGCTGACCCGCGACGGCGGCGCCAACCTGCTCGATTCCACGGTGTCGTTGACGGCGCTGGACGCGACGACCTTCCGGCTGGGAGGACTGGCTCCGCTCACGCTGGCGGATGGCGTCTATGCGTTGACGGCTTTCGGCACCGGTGTGGCCACAAGCAACGGCGTGCCCGGCGTGGGCGCACTCACGCGGACCTGGACGATGCTGACCACGGGCCCCGCCATCGCGGACCTGGAGACGCCCAATCCCACGCCGCGCAACATCGTGGTGCAGTCCCTGGAAGTGACCTTTGCCCGTCCCATCGATGCCGCAAGCTTCGACTGGCGCGATGTGACCCTGACCCGCAACGGCGGTCCGAATCTGATCACCAGTGACGTGCAGGTGCAGCGGCTGACCGACACGAAGTATCGGGTCAGCAACTTCAGTTGGGTGCAGGGCAGCGCGGGGAATTATCAGTTCACAGTGCTGGCTTCCGGCATTCAGGATCCTGCCGGCAACGCCGGCTTCGGCACCCGTTCCGTGGACTGGACCCTCGACCTGATCAAGCCGTCGGCACCGTATCAACTCGCTCTCCTGCCCGACACCGGCTTCTCCGCCACGGACGCCCTGACGGCCAGCAATCGGGTGACGCTCATCGGCCGGGTCCTGGAAAGCAACCTGACCGTGCGCGTGTATGACGACACCTTGGGCGAGCACCTCGGCGCGGCGATGATGAACGGCACGAACTTCTCGCTACCGATCAATTTCAGCGTGGCCGGCAGCCACGCGCTGCGCCTCTACAGCGTGGACGAAGCCCAGAACGTCTCCAGCAACGTGACGTTTAACGTGTTCCTCGATCAGGCGCCACCAAACGGGTCGCTGGCGGCGGTGAGTCCCGCCATTCGCACGAATCCCGTGCCTTCGCTCGATCTCGAGTTTTCGGAACCGGTGAACAGCAATACCGTCACGCGCGCCGCCTTCACCCTGCGACGCGACGGCGGCGCCGACCTGCTCACGCCGGCCGCGACGGTCACGCGCCTGAGCGCCACCCAGTTCCGGCTCGGCAATCTGACGGCGTTCAACGCGACGCCCGGCAGTTATGAACTGACGCTGCGCCTGGATGCGATCGAGGACCTGGCCGGCAACCGCGGCACCGGCGTGCTGACGCAAAGCTGGACGGTGCT
>DATLZF010000381.1:0-4554 GCA_035574135.1 Candidatus Methylomirabilota bacterium | reverse complement strand
GCTTTGTAACCGCCAATGGTCTTGAAATAGACCAGCAGGAGGAGATAGATGGCGGCCATCGCAGCCGGGATGAAGGCATCGGCCTTCAGGGTCTTCCGGTCGCCGGCGATGCTGGCGTCCACCACGGCCTTCTGCACCGGCGTACGGGCACTGGCTGCGACCTTCTGAGCGTCGGCCAGCTTCGTGCCGTCAAGCCCGTGTACCTCGGAGAAGAAAAGGAACTTGCTCGGCGTGGCGGCCTTGTACTCCTCGTAAGCTGCGGCATTGGATTGCTTGAGTGCCTCGCCGGCGAAGCGGTCCTTCGCATAGCCAAGGCCCGGAGAACCGATCAATCCCGCCGACATCATGCCGATGCCGCCCATGATACTGATGGCGATGGCCCCAGTGCGAGGAAACCGATCCGAAGCGACGGCAAGCATGGTCGGCCAGAAAAACGTCTTCCCCACAGCGTAAACGCCAAGCGCCACGAAGGCGACGGTGATGGACGTCATATTGCTAGCCAACAACAGCCCCACACACGCAAGCACCGCACACATGAGCAGCAGCCCCACCGGTGAAATACCGAGCCGCTTCTCGATGAAGTCGGCGCAAAATCGGAGGCTGAACATGATGGCCGAGGTCCACATGAACAGGTACTTGCCCTGCTCCGAAGTGAAGAGATTGCCGGTGATGTTCTGAATCCAACCGTCCGTCCCCAGTTCCACGGCACCCACAAGGGCGTGGGTAACAAACAGGATGAAAAGCAACACCGACCCCATCGAGCCTCGGGTGATGGCGGCGACAGCAATGAGCAGAACACCGCCGACCCCGTAGCCGACCGCCGGCGGAAGCTGAAGGGCACTTTGGCAAAACAGCGACAGGAGATAGCAGACGACAAGTGCACCCAGGATGCCGACGTCCTTGAACATGTCACCGAGCTTGAGCCCTTTCTCGGACGCCTCAGACTTCGGCATGTGCTGTCCCAGGAACATCAATCCGTAAACCACCGTCGGAATGAGGTAGAGCGCGAGCTGGATCTGCCAGCTCAGCTTCATCTTGTCGTCAAGAATCCAGCCCAGGGCGCTACCGATGACCAACCCGGCCGGCCAGCTTGCGTGCAGGATGTTGAGGAAGTGCGTCCGGTTGTTCGGGTAGAGCGTGGCCACCAGGGGGTTGGCCACGGCTTCGAGGGTTCCGTTCGCGTAGGCGAAGATGAACATGCCCCAGTAGAGACTGGCGTAGGCACTTTCACCCTTGGCCGTGAAAGTGACGAGGGCGGATAGCATGTGCGCGGCAAAGGCCAGAATGACCAGCTTGCCGTAACCAATCTTGTCGCAGATGACGCCGCCGATGATGATGCCGAAGCAGAATCCGGAAAAGCCCGCCCCCCCGATGGCCCCGAGCTGCGCCGCGGTGAAACCGTATTCGGCGCCCCAGTTGTCGAAAATGCCACCGCGAATGGCGAAGCCCACACCGGCGGCGAGGATGGCCATGAACCCGGCCCACAGCAGCCGGCTTGCGTTAGGGGCGATGCCTTCAGTTTTTGCTGACATAGTGTTTCTGGTTGTTTTTGCGAAACGGAGCCTTTCTGCCTCAGTGGGTGAACGCCGGCAGTTTCACGATCTGCCCGCCTTTGAGCGCGGACTCGTGGGCGCACAGGCCCACGCACGTCCAGTTGGCCGATTGCACGGCGTTCGGGAACGGATCGCGGTCCTCGACCAGCGCCATGGCGAACTCGTGGGCCAGATGCGGGTGGCTGCCGCCGTGGCCGCTGCCCTGAGTAAAGCTCAGGTGCGTCTTCTTGCTCGCGTCGTACACCCCCTGCGTCGTGTATTTCTGGATGCTCTTGGGCAGGCGTTTGGCAAAATCGGGGCACTTCACCAGCTTCGGGATTTTCGGCTCGGGCAGCTTGGCCGTGTGCACCACCAACGGTTCGTGCTCGATGAGCGGCCATTCCACTGATTTCTTGCTGCCGTACACATCGATGCTCTCGCGATACTGCCGCGCGGTGTCGAAGAGACTGCGAATGATCCGGGCGCTGACGTCGGTGTCCTTGAACTTGATGTGGGCGGTCTCGACGGCGAAGGGGGAGCCGTATTTCTTGATCAGCTCTTTGCGAATGGTGCCGGAACCGAAGCAGGAGACATATTCGGCGGGCTTGCCGATGAGGCCGGCCACGGGGCCAACGCAGTGCGTGGCGTACCACATGGGCGGCAAGCCGGGCCAGTAATTCGGCCAGCCGTCCATGTCCTGCTGGTGGCTGGCCTGCACGAACTGAAGCTTGCCGAGTTCACCCTTGTCGAGCAGCTCCTTCATGAAGAGGTATTCGCGCGAGTAAACAACCGTCTCCATCATCATGTATTTGAGGCCGGTCTTCCTGACCAGATCGACGATCTTCTTGCAATCCGCAATGCTCGTCGCCATGGGCACGGTGCAGGCGACGTGCTTGCCGGCCTTCAGCGCGGCGATGGACATCCAGGCATGGTCGGGAATGGGAGAGTTGATGTGAACGACGTCCACGCTCTTGTCCTTGAGGAGAGCGGCGAAATCGGTGTAGCGGCGGCCGACACCGAAATAATCTCCCACGGCGTTGAGTTTTTCCTCGTTGCGCTGACAGATGGCGTAGCAGTCGGCGTGAGGATGCTTCTGCCACAAGGGAATGAACTCAGCGCCGAAACCCAGTCCAACAATGGCGACGTTGATCTTGCGATTACTCATGACTTGTAAAGTGTTGGCCCCCGCCCGCAACACGGCTGGCGTTGCTCAGGATCGGCGGGAACAGCGTGCGCGAATGACACCGATCCATCGCCGGACTGTCAACGGGAATCTTGGTGCGATTGATTGGCCGCGAGCACGCCCGAGGCCGGGCGAACTCGACACGCGGGCGCGGATGCTTCCGCCTGTCCTCCCCCGCCCCACACCCCGGGGCCGCAACTCATCCGCTACTCGTCGGCCATCTCCCGGCCGCGAATCTCCCGAAACTGTTTGCTGCGAACGATGGCCTCGATGGCGGCGCTGACCCGGTGGTCGTGTTTCTTGAGCTGCTCGCGCATTTCATCGATGAGCGGGGCATCCGAGAGCAGCACGCCGCGGCCGAGTGAGTAGCCGAGCAGCTTGCGGCAAAACTGTTTCAGGAAGGCGTCGCGGCGTTTCGTGAGGAGGTAGTTTCGCAAGCCCTCCAAGCCATCAATCTCCGAGCCGTCCATCACCTTCGTCTTTACGTCGATGGGGCGCCCGCCGAGGTCCTTGTCCCGGAAACGGCCGATGGCGTCGTAGGCTTCGAGTGAATAGCCGTAGGGGTCGATGCGGCGATGGCAGCCGAAACACTTCGGATCGCTGCTGTGTTTCTCGGTGAGCTGGCGGACGGTGAGGGTTTCGGTCGCTTCGTCTTCGGGCAACTGGGGCACGTTGGCCGGCGGGCGCGGGAGTTTCTCGCCCAGGAGCACCTCGGCCAGCCAGTTGCCGCGCAGGATCGGGCTGGTGCGGGACGCGCCGGAGTGCTTGGCCAGCGTGGTGGCCTGGACCAGGATGCCGCCGCGGCCAAATTGTTTCACGCCGTCCACGCGCTGCCAGCCGTCGTCCGAGCCCTTCTCGGTAGGGCGAGGCTCCTGCCGAGCCGAAACTTCTTGTTGATTTGGGCTCCGCGGGAGCGTCGCCCTACCTGGAAAAGCGATTCCATAGTGCTTTGCCAGGTCGGCGTTCAGGAACGTGTAGTCGGCGTCGAGAATGTCCAGCACCGGGCCGTCGTTCTGGAACAGGTCGGTGAAGAAGCGAATCGTCTCCTCATACATCGCGCCGCGCAGGCTGGTGAAGGTCGGGAAGTGCCGCTCGCTCTTCTCACCGAGCTGGTCGAAGTCATAAACGTGCAGCCAGGCGCAGGCGAACTCGGTGGCGAGCCGGCGCACGCGCGCGTCCTTCAACATGCGACGCGCCTGGGCGGCGAGCACGTCCGGCTGGCGCAGTTTGCCGCGGGCGGCGACGGCGCGCAGTTCGGCATCGGGCGCCGACGACCAGAGGAAGTAGCTCAGGCGCGTGGCCAGTTCCCAGTCGTTCACGGGGCCGGGCCGGTCGCCGGGCGCGGGCTTCTCGGCTTTGTAGAGAAAGGCCGGCGCCACCAGCACGCGCGCCAGCGTGAGGCGGATGGCTTCGTCGTGCGGAATCTCCTCCGCGCGCAGCTTGCGGTAGAGTCCCCGCAGCTCGTCCTTCTCCGCGTCGGCAAGTGGCCGGCGATAGGCGCCCTCGGCGAACTTCAGCACCGCGTCGAGATGCGCGGGCTGAGTGGCCACGAGACGCTGGCGGAAGGCGGCGGCGCGCTGCTTGATCGGCTCGCGCAGCGGCTCGAACACGCTCGGGTCGGCATCCTGCGTGGCGTATTGCCAGAGCTGCTCGAAGACATCGACCATGCGCAGGTCGTCCTCGGCCACGTAGCGCAACTCGTCCCACAGCCGGTCCAGCCGCGCGGCCTGCGCGTCATCGAGCATCAGGCGCTTGAAGTGATCGTCCTCGCGATAATGGAGCGTGAGCGTGACGACCTCATCGACGGGCACGATTTTGGTGTAACAGAGCGCGGCGGGG
>DATLZF010000380.1:0-9614 GCA_035574135.1 Candidatus Methylomirabilota bacterium | reverse complement strand
GACGCCGCCGCCAACGCGCGCATCACCGCCGCCATCAAGGGAAAGTATCTCCGCGAGGCCGGCCTGGCCGCCCTGAACATCAACGTGGACACCACGGATGGGCTCGTGACGCTCTCGGGCACGGCGTCGTCGTCCGAGGAGATTGCGCGCGCCACCCAGCTCGCGCTGGAGACGGACGGCGTGCACAAGGTGATCTCGACCATTCAACTTAAATCCAGGTCGCCGTAGCCGCGCCGAGTCCGCGGCCCGATTGAGGCGGGGGACCCCTGAACCGGCGCGCCCGGTCGTTTCCGAGCGGTGCTGCCAGAAGGCGGCGTCGCGTCGGGGTGGCTTTATGCCACCGTCAGCGGGCCATCGAAAAGCGTCAGGCTCAACACCTCCGTTCGCGCGACGTGAGGGCCGTGCCGCACCCCTTTGGGCGCAAAGAAGAAGGTCCCGGGACCGTACACGATGCCGGATTCCTCCCACTCGCCGGCGAGGACATAGACGTACTCGTTGGCCAGCGGGTGAGTGTGGGCCGGCACGGTCACCCCGGCGTGAAATTTCCGCAGTGCCACCAGCCCGCCGGTCACCTCGTGGCGATGGAGCACGCGCAACTCGACGCCGGCGTAGGGACCCGGTTGCCACGCGGCGTCGTCCGTCGGCTTGATGTACGGGAACATGGCGCCATGCAAGCGGGTTGGCGCCCGATGCGCAAGCGCTCTTCGGTTTGGGAAATGCCGTTGAATCGGGGTGCCCCTCACGCCTACGCTGGCGGCATGTCAGAGCGCATCCTGTTTGCGGAGCTCGAGCCGCTGTTGGCCACGCCGGAGCCACCCCAGTTGGGGCCCGGGCCGCGGCCCGGAGTCCGATCTATTGAGGATCTCCGCGCGACGTTGCAACGGAGCCTGACGAACCGGGTCTCGCGGGCGCACGAAGGCCGGTTGATTGAGGCGGTCGTGCTCCTGTGGCATGACCATCACGAGCCGGCCCATTCCATTGTGCAGGATATCGAGAATGCGGATGGGAGCTTTGTCCACGGCATCCTGCACCGGCGTGAGCCGGACTACGGAAACGCGGGTTACTGGTTCCGCCGGGTGGGACGGCATCCGAGCTTCGCGATACTGGCCGAGCGGGTGGCGAGGTTGCCGGTGGATGGGGCGGATCACGAACTCAAGCAACGCCTGCTGGCCGGCGGAAGGTGGGATCCGTTTGCCTTCATCGACGCGTGTGCTGAGGTGAGCCGCGGAGATGAGAGTGGGTCGCGCGGCCGCTTCCTGCGCGAGGTGCAGCGGCAGGAGTTCGAGATCCTGCTGGAGCGGTTTTGCGCGTAGGCCGGGAGGGAGGGAACGCGGGTTGGCCGGCGACGGCGAATCACCCGGGACTTTTCTGTGAGCGAATTCCTGACTGTGATACAAGCGGTGCTGCCCGTGTTCAGCATCGTGGCGGTGGGGTTTACTCTGCGCCGGCTGAACTGGCTGACCGAAGAGGCGGATGCCAGCCTGCTGCGGGTGACGATCAATCTCCTGATTCCGTGTCTGGCTTTTGACGCCGTGCTGGGCAGCCACAGTGTGCAACGCGCGGGCACGGTGGCTCTGGCGCCGTTGGTGGGTTACGGCACGGTGGCCCTCGGATTCGGTGTGTCGTACCTGACCCGGCGTTGGGCCGGGCTGGCGGGCGTCGCCGAGGGGCGCACCTTTGCGTTGGCGACGGGCATCTACAACTACGGCTACGTGCCCCTGCCGCTGGCCACGTTAATGTTCGATCGGGAAACGGTGGCGGTGCTTTTTGTGCACAACGTGGGAGTGGAACTGGCCTTGTGGAGCCTGGGTTTGTGGCTGCTGCGGGGCGGCGGCTGGCGGGAAGGCTGGCGGCGACTGTTGAATCCGCCCCTGGTGATGATCGTGCTGACCCTGGTGTTGAACGGTGTGGGAGGCGCCGCCACCACACCGGCGTTCGTCCGACAGACGGCGCAACTGCTCGGGCAGTGCGCCATTCCACTCGGGCTGGTGTTGATCGGGGCGACGCTCTCCGATGAGATTCACGAGTTTCATCCGGCCCGTGGCACGCGCACGATGCTGATGGCGTGCGTGGTGCGGCTGGGGGTTCTGCCGTCGCTGATGTTGCTCGTGGGGTGCCTGGTGCCGGGGCCGTCCGAGTTGAAGCGCGTGATCGCTTTGCAGGCCGCCATGGGCTCAGCGGTGTTCCCCGTTGTCATGGCCAAGCATTACGGAGGCGACACCGCAGTGGCGCTCCGGGTGGTGGTGGCGACTACAGTAGGGGCCTTTGTGACCATGCCGTTCTGGCTGCGGTTTGGACTGCGGATCGCGGGAGACTGATCCTTCCCTGTGACAAGGAGTTGTGGTGCCCCGAGAAGAAAGACTGAAATTCCGGCCCTCGTATTCCGTAGTAGTAACTGAGGTCGCAAGGTTGAGAACGGGAATTGCATGAGTGAGAACAGCGGAAAACCGAGACGAGACGACGAGACGACCTGCTTGAGCTTGGGCAAGTTCGTTCAAGCCACGAGCGCGGGACCTGCTGCGCTGGACCCCGCGTCCGAGGGGCCGACGATGTTCTTCGTCAAGGCCGCGTCCGAAACGTGTCAGGAAAGTCCCCGTCCCGTGGTCAATCCCAAGGACACCGGCCCGTTGCCTCCCGCCTCCGTGCTCGGCATTGTCAGTTACTGCTATGCCAAGGGGGTTTACTCTTCTGATGAGATCGAGCGCAAGATCCTGAGCGATCCTGATGTGCGGGCCGCCTGCGCGGACGAAGTGCCGTCAGCGGGCGCCCTCCGGCGGTTCCGTCGCCTCAACCGCGACGCCATCGTCGCGACCCTTGAGAAGTTCTTCGGGCGGTGGCAGCGGCGAAAGATGACCGACTTGCTGCCCGGCTCGGCGCCGGTACCGCCCACTCAGCAGTCCGCGTGTTCCCAGACGACGCCCGGCGGAGACACCCAGAGGATGGGTCGCCGCGAAGCGCAGGATCGGGTCGAGAGGGCTTCTTTTATCGACGGCATGTCCGCTTGAGGGTCCGTCCGGAGGAAGCAAGGCGAGCCAATCTTGGGGCTACTTGCCCACTCCCCAGCGCCGGTGCAGAAACCGCTCCAAGGGCGAGAAGAGCATCTTGTCGGACAGGAGGCCCAGGACAATGATCACGAACATGATGCCGATGACGGTGTCCATGGCGTGCAGTTCCCGTCCGTAGTGCAGCAGGTGGCCAAGCCCGAAGCCGGTGAGGATGGTCACGTAGATTTCGGCCGCCATCAGCGATCGCCAAGCGAAGGCCCAACCCTGTTTCATGCCGCTGACGATGAAGGGCAAGGAGGCGGGGAGAATCACCGTCAGCCACGTGTGCAAACCGCGCGAACCCATGGTTTGCGCGGCCCGGGCGAAGATGGGCGGCACATTGCGCACGCCGGACTCGGTGGCCAGGGTGATGGACCAGAGGGAGCCCATGACGACGATGAAGAACATGGCCGTCTCCGTCTGGCCAAACCACAACAGTGCCAGCGGGGCCCAGCACACGCTCGGCAGCGTTTGGAGGCCCAAGGCCAACAGCCCCACGGTGTCTTGAAGAAACCTGAAGCGGGCGAGGAGCAGGCCAAGCGGTAGCCCGGCCACCAGCCCGGCCAAATAACCGAGCAACAGGCGCTTCATCGTGACCCAGCTCGCCTCGAGCAGGGACCGGTCCGTCACCGCGTCGAGAAGGTACCGGCCGACGGTTCCCGGTGAGGGCACAAGTACCGGCGACCAATTTCCCTTTCGCACCAGCACTTCCCAGAGGGTAACGGCCAGGGTGAAGAAACCGGCGGCGATGAGAAGGCGTTTCATTCGGCCACCTCGTGCGGTTCGTGTTTCAGATGGCGTTTCAGGGCGCGCGTGATCTCGGTGGAGTATTTCGCCAGATCGACGCTGTTGATGTCGCGTGGCCGGGGGAGGCCGATCTCAAACTGCTCCTGCACGCGGCCGGGGTGCGGCGAAAACAGAATGACACGATCCCCGAGGCAGGCGGCCTCACGCACGTTGTGGGTGACGAAGACGATGGTTTTGCGCCGCTTGGCCCAGATCTCCTGGATGTCGCCGTAAAGCCGCTCGCGGGTCAGGGCATCGAGGGCGGCGAACGGCTCGTCCATCAGCAGCACGCGCGGGTTCGGCGCCAGGGCACGGGCCAGGGCCACGCGCTGTTTCATGCCGCCGGACAGCTCGTGGATGCTGGCGCGCATAAACTTCTCCAAGCCCACGAGGCGCAGGAAGAATTCGGCCACTTCCCGCCGTTCACCGCTCGTCAGATGGGGTTTGAGTCTCAGCCCGTAGAGCACGTTGCCGAGGGCGTCCAGCCACGGGAACAGGGCCGATTCCTGGAACATGACCAACCGGTCACTGCCGGGACCCGTCACCGGTTTGCCATCCGCATGCACGCTGCCGGCATCGGGGCGTTCGAGGCCGGCGATGATGTTGAGGAGGGTGGATTTGCCGCAGCCGCTGGGCCCCACAAGGCAGACGAACTCGCCCTCCCGCACCTGCAGGCTCACGTTGTCCAGCGCGTGCACTGTGCCCGTCCGGCCGCGAAAGGACTTCGACACCCGTTCCACGACGAGCTTTTCGGGCGGAGCGTTGATCAGGTCGGTGTCCAGGCTCACGGTGCAATCTCCGGAAGTTGCTTTTCGCGCAACACCTCGTTGAGCAGTTTCAAATCGTAGATCCGTGACAGGTCCGGTTTCTGGCGGATGAAACCGATCCGATGGGCGTCCTCTGCGGATTTCAGCAAGGATGCCTTGACCGGATCGTAAGTGATCTCCAGCCGCTTCCACGCCGCGTCGAGCGTGGCCGGTGGCAGGGCGCGGGTGGTTTCGGCCTTGATCTCGTCGTTCAGCAGCTTCTTGGCTTCCTCCGCGTTTTGGTGGATCCACTGCGTCAATTCCACGTGAGCCGCGATGAACTTCTTGAGCAGGGCCGGGCGCTCCTGGAGCAGCTTCGTGCTGCTGACGAGGTGAGTCGTTACGTACCGGCCGCCGGTCTCCGGCCAGAGGGCACTTTCTTCGAGATAGATCTGCCCCTTGGCCTCCAATTGCAGCCGCGTGACCCATGGTTCCACCGTCCACACCGCGTCGAGTCCGTCCCGTTGGAACAGGGCCAGTTGATCGGGATTGGCCGTGGGCAGCACCATCACGTCGCCTCCGGTCAGCGTGACGCGGAAACCCTTGGACCGTAGCCAGGCGCGGGCGGCCACATCCTGAGTGTTACCCAGTTGCGGCGTGGCGATCTTCTTCCCCTTGAAATCGGCGTCGGTCTGGATGCGGCGATCCGGTTGCACCACCAGCGCCGCGCCACCGCTGCAGGCGCCGGCCACGATACGGATTTCGGAACCCTGCGATCTCAAGTGGGCATTGATGGCAGGATTGGGCCCCACGTAGGTCAGATCCACCGCCCGGGTGAAGATGGCCTCCATGGCGGTGGGACCGGCGTTATAGACAAACCATTGCACTGCCACGTCCGGACCGAGGCGTTGCTCGAACCAGCCGCGTCCTGCGCGCGCCAGGCCGTGGGCGATGAGCCCTTGGGCGTGGGTGACGTTTGGAAAGTGCCCGACGCGCAGCAGGATCTTCTCGCCCCGGGCCGGGCCGGTGCTGCCGAGCCACCAAGCGATACAGATGCAAAGCAATCGGTTCATCTCCTGGCCTTTCGCCCGGGTGCTGGCTGTTGAAAGGGCAACGGTGCCCCGTCGCGGCGCAACTTGCGCAGCGTGATGTCCACAATCTGTGCGAGCGTGTAGCGGTCGAGGATGTTGGCGATGGCGTTGCGCACGTCGAGCATGAGAATGCGCAGGCCGCAGTGGGCTTCGTCCGGGCAGGAGCAGCGTTCGTAGGCGCTCACGCTCACGCAGGGAATCGGAGCCAGGGGGCCGTCCAGCTTGCGCACCACGTCGCCGATGGTGATGGCATCCATGGGCCGAGCCAGGAAATAGCCCCCTTGCTGGCCGCGTTTGCTGTCCAGGTATCCCGCTTCCTTGAGCTGCACCAGAATGGCCTCGAGAAACTTGATCGGGATGTTCTGTGCAGTGGCGATCTCCGCGATCTGAAGCATGGGGCGGCCCAACTCATGCGCCATGCCCAGATCGATCAAGGCACGCAGAGCGTATTCGCCACGTTTGGTCAGCCGCATGTGGGGCGCGAGTCTAGTGCTCGGCTAGACTTTGGCAACGCATTTCGCGAGTGGTGTGCTTCGGAGCCGGCCTTTTTCTGCCTCGCGGGCTGCCGGCCATCCGGGGCCGGGCCAGTTCGGTGGTCTGTAACGCGCTGGGTCGGTTCCTCTTCCGGGGCGCTACGGAGATGGTGGTGCGTTGGCCGCGGGGGCTGGCCGGCCGAGTTTGGTGCGCAGGCGGTCCACCACCCGGGGATCAACGCCACTCTCGGGCGCCAGGAAGCGTTGCAGGACTTCCTCCTTCATTTCGGGAAAAGGAGGCAAGGCGATCCGCTGCTGGCCGCGGGCGATGTTGGTGGAGTAGCTCGAATAAACGCTGCGGGCCCAGAATTCGAGACTGGCGGCCCGCGTGTCGTCGTCCACCGCGAGGCTGGCGTAGGAATTGGCGATCAAGCCGCTGATGATGGTGCGGACGCGGTCGTGCCCCAGCGAGTTGAGCTCGCCGCCGGTCAGCCGTTGCAGGGTGTAGTCGTGGGCCGAGAGGTTCGCCGGCACGAATTGAGGATATTTTTCCCGCAGTGCGCTCCACCACCGGTCGGCGTCGGTGCGCTGGCCGTTGACATTCAGGAGATACACGACCTGGAGCAGGAAGTTGCGGTGAGCGACGCGGAACGAGTCGGGAATATCCGGCTCGTTGGCAATCATCTGCTCGTAGGCGGCGTTGGCGGCATCCACCTTGGCGAGGTCGGCTTCCAGTCGCAGGGGCTGGAGGGAGAGGAGCCGGCCATGGAGGACGGACTGTTGCATGCATTGATAGACCACGCGGCGCAGGGTGCGCAGGTCGTTCTTGTTCTGCCGGTCGGCCGAAGTGAGCTTCAGACCGGCCACGGCCCAGTAAATGGCGTGGGCCTCGGGCAGGCGCCATTCGAGCGGGCCGTAGCGATCGTCCACCTCCTTCATGAGCGCGGGATCCAGTTTGTACTTCGTGCGAAGATGCTCGGCTCGTGCCCGCAGCCCCGGTGAGGTGGCGGAAACCAGCTCGGCGAGGTTGGTCCGCGACGAGCCCAGTGCCGCCTCCATTTCGAGGGCCCACTGCTGTTTGTAGTGAAGGTGGGCATCGTCCATGTTCTGGCCCATCTTGTGTTGGAAATGCCAGGCCAGCTCGTGGTAGAGGAGCGTCTTGTTGGGATTGTAACGCAGGCCCTCGTCACGGATCAGCTCGATCCCGCGCCGCACCCAGCGCCAGCGGTCCGCCGGATCGCTGAATTTCACCGAGATGTTGTAGGCCATGTTCCAGGCCTGGTACTTCCAGACCTGGTCAAAGGTGGGTTGGAGCTTGGTGATCCAGTCAGCCAGTTGCACGATCTCAAAGTACTTGCCCTCAAGTTGGAGTTCATTGGCGCGGATCCACAGGGCGTTGGCGATGAGACCGCGAAAGCTGCCGAGGGCCACGGTGGTAAAGGCCAGCACCGGTGGGGCGTTCTCCAACGGTGTGATGCGCGTCAGCCCCAGTTCTGCGCGCTGGCCGTTCAACTGGCCCTGAAGCAGACTCACGCCGACCAGAAGAACCGCGACGAGCCCCGCGAGCAGCAGCTTGTATGGAGTGCTTGAACGCCGGGTCATGTGGTGCCTTGTGCTGCGGCCAGTTCCCGGCGGCTGAAAATGAATGCGCCCACGCTGCCCAGGATCCCTCCCATCAACAAGACGCACGTGCCCCACGCCTGCGCCAACTGTCCCCAGGTAATGCTGCGCCCGGTGCTCAATGAATCCACCGGCGAGAACGCCTGCACGGCGTTCACCAGGAAGAGCAGCACACGATAAAACCCGATCAGCCCATAATCGATCCACGTCTTGCGCACTTCGCCCGTCTCGTGGTCCGGGGCCGACAGCGAACCGTCCTGCACCACGGCAGACAGGGTGCCGCTGGACAGGAAGACGATAAGCAGGCTGGCCGACACGAACGCGGCCACCGGGAACGACAACAGGCTGGCCGCCGCCAGGCCGAGCGCCGCCAGCAGTCCCATCCAGGCGAGAATGGTGGCCAGGCCGCGGACGTAATTCAGGCCGAAGCCGCCGTCCCGGTAGAGTACCTCCAGCCCGTCCTCCAGCGGGAACAGCACCGGCATCGGGTTGCGGTTGATGAACTCGATCGTGAGCCGGCCGGTGTCGTCGAACAGATCCGGTTCGATCTTGAACTCGTGAAACGTGTCGGCGGCCTGGCTCAAGGCCTCGCGCCAGACGCGCGTTTTCTCCGGCACCCCGACCTGCCACAGGCCCAGATAGGTGCCCGAAAGGTTGGTTTCCGCGACGTGGAACCGGGTGCGGATGAACAGCGGTTGGCCCCGTAGCAGCGCCCGGCGCAAACCGAGGTCGATCTCCCAGCGCCGCAGATGATTCGGCGGCACGACCTGCAAGCGGGCCGCCAGTTGCGCGCGCAACTGCTCGCGCACCACCGGCACCTCGGCCGGTGGGACCGGATTGTCCTTCAGCCGGTCCTTCAGCACCTGCTCGGTCATGCCGTCCAGATCAGGCAAGGGCTCGCGCAACGCCGCGCGGGCGACGAGCACCTCGTTGCGCAGGATGGCCTGCTGGTCGGCCGGCAGCCGGGCGGCCCGCACCTGCAACAGGACGAAGACACTGGCCCCGGCCAGGGTCAGCAGTGTGGCGTTGAGCGCCAGCAAACCGAGCCATTTGCCCAGCCAGACCTGCCAGCGGGCGACGGGCTTCACCACCACCATCTGCATCTGGCAATCCTCGATCTCGCGCGCCAGCGTGCCGCACGCCAGCCACAGCGTCGAGAATCCCAGCAGCGCCGTGATCACGGTCAATGTGTAGGTCAGCAAAATCTGCGTGAACCCACGTGCCGTGCCGTCGTCCTTGATCAACAGGGGCAGGGCCACAACCGACAGCATGAGCAACCCGGCCAACACCCAGAACAGGCGGAACCGAAAGGCCGCTTTCCAGGTCAGTCGGACGATGGCGAGGGTGCGCTGCATGGGATCAAAGTGCGCTCATCCGTCGATCGCCACCGCGGTCGTTTTGACCGCGGTTCGGTACGATGGCGTCCGCGCCAGCCCGTGCTCGGTGGGAGGGAGATCTCCCGCTTTGGCGGGGGCCCGCCGGGCCGCGATTATCGGCGCCCGTGTGGGGTTCGATCCGGGCGCGGCCAAAGGCCACGCTGATGGCTTTGCCACGGCGCGGCGATGACCGCGTTCGGGTCGGGCTTGAGGGGGGGCCGGTTTCATGCGCGGATTCATGGTTGGCTCCCGTTCATGGCAGCCTCACTTCGGCCTCCCCAGGAGCGAGGCCAGCTTTTCGTTCGCCTTGGCGAGATCAGCGGCCCTGGCCGTCTCCGGCGCGGGCGGTGGATGGAGTCGATTTCGAGGTCCGGCAGGGCGAGGTGTTCGGGCTGCTCGGGCCGAACGGCTCCGGCAAGTCCACCACGGTGAAGATGCTGCTGGGGTTGCTCCACCCCACGCGCGGGCACATCGAGGT
>DATLZF010000379.1:0-4024 GCA_035574135.1 Candidatus Methylomirabilota bacterium | reverse complement strand
CGGATGACCTGGTAGGACAGAACCACCACGACCGCCAGTTTCGCGAAGGCAATGAGCGTGGGGACGATCGAGCGGATGGAGAAGATCCTCTGTAGCCCGGCCAGAGGATTCACGCGATCCCAGGTGACAGCGAGCGCCTCGGGCGCGGTGCGGAACCGGCTTTGGATGCCCCCGGCCAGAAGAGCCGCCACCACGACCGCCAGCACCACCGGCCCCGCACACGCGGCGACCAGCAGCGCGCCATCGATGCAGAAACGCTGCATCGAGTCCAGCTTCACGGGGATGTCGTGCAAGTGGCCCAGCAAGCCCGCCATGCCCAGGCCCAGGCGCTGCCACACGTCCGGACCAACCAGGTAGAGCGCCATCACGCCGGCCAAGAGCACGAAGACGGTCTGCACCTCGCTCGACCGCGCGAACTGGCCATGCTTCCAAGCTTCCTCCAGCCGGCGTGGAGTGGCCTGCTCCGTCTTCTCGCCGCGATCTTCGGCCATGCGTTACCTCCAGCCCAGCAGTTGCGCCGTGCGCAGCACGTCGTCGGGCAGGCGCCCGAGAAAGTTCGCAATGTGTTGCGCCATCAGATGCAGCGTCAGCCCCAGCCCGGCAAGTCCTGCCAGGATGCGCATGGCGAAACTCTCGAAGAACACGTTCATCTGGGGCACAGCCCTTCCCAGCACGGAAAACACGAGCAGGATGAGAAACGAAACGGCGATGATCGGCGCCGACATTTGCAGCGCGAAAAGAAACAGCCGCGCCGTGCGCCCCGCCACATCCAGCAGCAGCGGCTCGCGCAGGTGCGCGCCGCCGACGGGCATCAGTTCGTAGCTGCGCGCGAACGCGGCCAGCAGCTCGTGATGAAGGTTCAGGCTCAGAAACAGCATCGCCGCCAGATAGTGCAGCAGCGTGGCGGCCTCGGTCGTCGGCCCGCTGCTCAGGGGATTGAGGCTCGCCGGGGTTGCCAGCCCCACTTCCTGGCCGATGATGGCGCCCGCAATGTCGAGCGCATACCACAACGACCGGGCCACAAACCCAAACAGCACCCCGACGGCCACCTCGACACTCATCCCGCCGACCAGCCCCCACAGGTCGGCGTGCGCCAGCGGCGTCGGCGGCAAGACCTGCGCGATGAAAAGTGCCAGCAGCGCCCCGAGCGCCACGCGCACGGTCACCGGGAAGTTCGTGGCGGAGAACACGGGGAAAAGCACCAGGAAGCCGCCGGCGCGCAGAAAGACGAACAACCAGTTGGTCAGTTCAGGCATCGCAGGGTGACGGGGCTAGGGGCGGCCCTGAGCGCGGCGTTACCGCACCATCTCCGGCATCTTTTCCATCAGAGCCGTCGCGAACTCGATCGTTGTACGCAGCATCCACGGCAGCGCAATCACGAGCACAACCACGATACCCAGCGCCTTCGGCACAAAGGTCAGCGTGTTCTCGTGAATCGAAGTCACAGCCTGAAACAGGCTGATCAACAGGCCGATCACCATCGCCGTGAGCAGAATCGGTGCAGCCAGGATGACCGCCTGAAACATCATGTTTTTGAGCAGTTCGATGGCGAATTCGGGGTTCATGTCCGTTGGGGGCGGGGCGGTGAGAGGGGGAGAGCTCTGTGCCGGGCGGTTACAAAGTTACACGGTTGCGAGGGCGCACTCGTGGAGCATGCTCGCGCACGGAGCGACATGGGCCGCTGTGGATTTGTCATCATGCAACTCGTGTCATCGCTCCACGCCTACCCTCCGAAACTCAGCACCACCGAGCGCACCACCAGGCTCCAACCGTCCACGAGAACAAAAAGCAGGATTTTCAACGGCAACGACACGGTCACCGGTGGCATCATCATCATGCCCATGCTCATCAACACCGTAGCCACCACCAGGTCGATAAGGATGAACGGCACGAAGAGCAGGAAGCCCATCTGAAACGCAGTGCGCAGTTCGCTGATGATAAACCCCGGAACGACGACCTTGAGCGGCAGTTGCTCCGGCGCGGTGGGCCCGATGCGCGCCAGGGCCACGAACAACTCCACGTCCTTGGGCCGCGCCTGACGCAGCATGAAGGCCCGAATGGGAGCCGCCGCTCGCTCCAACGCCTCGCCGCTGGTGATCTGCGCCGCACGATACGGCTCCAACGCCTCGGCGTTGATCCGTTCCCAGACGGGCGACATGATGAAGAAGGTGAGGAAGAGCGACAGGCCGATGATGACCTGATTGGCCGGGGCGCCTTGCAGCGAGAGCGCCGTGCGCACGAAGGACAGCACGATGACGATGCGCAGAAAGCAGGTCATCAGCAGAATGATCGACGGCGCCAGCGTCAGCAGCGTGATGACGAACAGGACTTTGATCGCGACGTCCACATCCCCCGGCTGACTGCCCGGCAGACTGATGCTGACGTTCACCGGCAGGGCACTGGCGGCGGGGCCGTTCTGGCCGCAAACCGGCAACGCCCCGAGCACCAGGAGCAAAAGCATCGACCAGACCCGGCTGGCCCGCCCGATCCGTTGCCGGGCCGGCGGGCCTTCGAGTGAACCCCCGGGCCGGCGGTCTGAGTTGGGCGGGCAACGATTCACGGCTTGCGCTGGATCATCTGCTGCAACGTCTGGGCAAAGGGGGCGCCGGCGGCCTCCGGCGGTTGCGTCGCGGCCCCATCCGCATCGATCGGCAGGTGGCTGATGAGCGTGATGCCCGCTGGCGACGAGGCCAGCAACAGGCGCTGTTGCTCGTAAGCGACGACATAGAGCGCCTGCCGCGCGCCCAGGGATTTGACTTCGAGCACCTGCAGCAAGGTCCGGCGACCCGACCGCGCGAGCGCCAGTCGCTGCCAGTTCTTGAAGCCCCAGGCGCCGGCCAGGAACAGAGCCAGCACCAGCGCCAGCGCTCCGAGCACCCGGACGACCGAGAAGCCGGCCTCGGGCAAGGCGGGCGGTAGCGGCGGCCAGTTGGTGGCGGTCAGCGCTGCCGCCCCGCCGGAGAGCCCGCTGGCGAACAACAGGGCAAGTCCCGCAGCCAACGCCCGGGCACCACGTGGACGGCACGGCCTCACGGCTGGGCCCCGAGCACGCGGGTGATTTTGATGCCCAGACGGTCCTCGACCACGACCACCTCGCCGCTGGCAATCTTCTTCTGGTTCACGTAAAGGTCCACGGGCGCCTCGGCCACCTTGTCGAGTTGCACCACCGAACCGGTGTTCAACTGCAGCACATCCTTCATGGCCATCTGGCACGAGCCCAGTTCCACGGTGACCTTGACCGGCACATCCAGCAGCACTTCGAGATTCGCAAAGTTATCCATACCGAGGTCTGTTCAGCAGGAAGAGAACCGAACACGGAGAGAAAATGGCGCGGCCAAGTTACTCACTGCGACCGACGACGCGCGGGTCAGAGGCCTACGGCCGACTTCATGACGCTGGTCAGTGAAACCGCCCACTTGCCACCCGCGGTCCCGAGGCGCCCTTCGAACTTGACCATGTCTGCCAACCGAACCCGCACATGCTCGGTGCAGTCGGACGCCAGCGGCACAATGTCGCCGGGTTTCAGCTTCGTCAGCTCGCGCGCGGTCATGTCGATCTCCGGCCAAATGGCGGTGACGGGCACTTTCACGTCGTCGAAGCATTTGTTCCACTTGAGCTGGACCGGAGGCGGGGCGGTGTCGGCGCTGCCGCTGTTGATTTGGGCGAGCTTCCGGATCAGCGGCTCGAGCGTGTAGCAGGGCACGGCCACCTGCATCTGTTCAAGGCAATCGCCGATTTTGGCCTCCATGCCGAGAACGAGCAGGACGGTATCGCGCGGGGCGGTTTGGAGGAACGTGCCGTTGGTTTCGGTACCGAGGAGGGTGGGCCGCAACTCCTGGAGGTTGGCCCAATGATTGCACCACTCCGCGATGATCAACTGCACGGCCTGGCCGAGCAGGGCCAGTTCGATCTCGCTGAAGTCATGGTCGGCGGTGATGGAGTGAGCCGGCCCGCCGAGCAGGCGATCGACGATGGTCAGCGCCAGCCGCGGGTGAATGTCGAGAATGCCGATGCCGCGCAAGGG
>DATLZF010000378.1:0-7930 GCA_035574135.1 Candidatus Methylomirabilota bacterium | reverse complement strand
TGCCGAGGAAGACGGCGCGAAAACCGGGAAGTTCGCGCGCCAGCGTTTCGATGGTTGCGAGCAGGTCGTCGATGCCCTTCTGCCGGTGCACGCGGCCGACCCAGACGACATCGTAGGTGCGCGGCTGTGCCGGCACCGCCTCGGTGGCGGTGACTTCGAGACCGTAGGACACAAAAGTGGTCTCCTCGTCCTGGAAGCCGAGGCGCCGCAGCCGAGGGCGCATCGAAGGGTGCAGGTAGAGCAGATGCCGGGGCCGACACCGAGCGAAGCGCCGCAGCGAATACTCCTGGCTGGCCCAGTAATGAAAAGATGCCAGACGAGCGGCATCCACGTCGGGTCGCGAGCGAGCGAGGATTTGTCCGAAGCGGGGAGCTTCCATGTGGAGCACCATCAGCTTGCGACGAGCCGGGCTTTGGATGGCTGGCAGGACGTCGAACCAGTAGTCCGACACGGCGTAAACCCGGTCTTCCGGCGCCACGAGTTCGAGCACGCGACGGGTGCGGGCATAGCGTCGGAAGAAATCTTTGAACAGGGCGAACTGCCCGGCGAGGGCGCCCTGGTTCACCTTGGGCATCGGGGCGTCATCGGTGAGGGTGACGATGCCCGGCAATCCGCGCTGTTGGATGACGGTTTTGAGGGCATGGCCGCCGAAGAAATTAAGTGTGTAGCCCGCTTCCGCCGCGGCTTCGGCCAGTTTGAGAAAGTGAATGTCGCCGCCCGCGATGGTGGTGCTGAAAACCCCGTTCGCCACAAGGTGCAGACGGGGGTTGGATTCAGGGCGGGATTTCACGGTCGGAGCGTTTGCTTGGGCTGCAGCGCGGCGATGAGTTTCCGGTCGTGGCGCCGTCGCCGATAAGTCAGCCAGCCCCAAAGAATCCCCAGCAGCGAGACCACGGAGGCCGGCGTGTGCCAGAGCCAGCGCCAGTCGCCGTCCCGGATGATGCCTCGGAGGGAATGGAACAAGGGCCCCACGAGCGTGGCACAGTAGAGCGCCGCCAGCCAGGGAGGGACAGCGGGCTTGCTCATCCAGGAAACGGCCGTCTGGCTGCGGACGTTAAAATAGTGTACGGCCGCCCGGCGCCGCTTTTGCAGGAAAGCGCCCAGCGTCTGGATGTAATAGTGGTGTACCCCCCGGCCCCGCACTCGCAACCATTCCCGTTTGCCAAGGCGCATCAATTGGACCGCAACGTGCGTGTCTTGGAACAACTCGTGGGCCGCATGGACGGCTTCCAGATCCGCCTTGCGAAAAACGAACCCGTTGGCGCCAAGCGGGTAGGCGTCCGTTGCGGAGCGCAGAGTCCACCGCTCGATTTCCCCTTCCGTGGCAACCAGCTTGGGCTTGGCGCTCATCAGCCACGCCACCGGATCACTAATGTGCAGCAGATGCGTGAGGTAGGCGCAGAATGCGCTCATTTGACGCGAAGGCAGATAGTAGCTTTCGACCCCCAAAGCCTGAGGGTGGGCGGCCAGAGCGTTGACCGCCAGTTCGATGTAATCAGGGTGGGTAATCTCATTGTCCGCATCGACGAAGACCACATAATCCCCCCGGGCGTGGCGAAGGGCGAGGCGCTTGCCCTCCTCCATGTTGTTTCCGTCGTCGTCGAGGACAACAGCGCCGAATTCCCGGGCAATGGCCCGGGTTCGATCTCGCGAATGGGCGTCGGCGATTAGAATCTCGTAGTCGGAGCGGGCCAGCGTCTGGCGCGCGATCGAACGCAGGCAGGTGGGCAGAATTGCCTCCGCATTCAGGGTCGGGATGATGTAGCTGACTCTGAGCCGATCCGGTGCGGTCATCATGCTGCGGGGACAGTGGGGCCACGACCGCAGGCCGCGCAAGCAAAAGCGGGCCGGGGGGTTGCGTGAGAAGCCGTGGTGGGATGGGGCTCTCGTCGTCGGGCAAAAACCTTCAACATGAGGCTTGAATTCAGACGCTTGCCGGATTATAGGAAACCACTCCTTGTTGGATGAGGGCAGGATACCTCAGGTACGGGGTGAGTTGTGTCTTTATCTCCCGACTGCTGCGTGGTCGCGAGAATGGAGGATGGTGCTCCCCTAAAGACAGGCCAGTTGAGGCCGCGCGTGGCGTGTCGGATGCAGGCTGCGACCGGCGAATGGCATACGGAAAGCTTGAGATGGATTGATCACCCGGAAACGGAAGCGGAAAACGACAGTATCGTTGGTTCAGTACAGGATTCTTTTATGCGAAGCACTCACATGAAATCACTGCGGATCAAACTCGCCTTGGTCGGGCTGGCCGTGGTCGCCGTGGCGACCGACCCGGCCGTGGCGCAGACGCGCCTGAATCTCATCCCGGCCAACGCCCAGTGGCGCTACAACGCCACCAGCAACAACCTCGGGACGGCGTGGCGAAACGCTCACTACAACGACAATCAGGCGGGGTGGTCTAATGGAGTGCAACTCTTCGGGAATGACACCGACACGTATCCACTGTCGTTTACGACCGTCCTGCCGGCGCCGCGCCCTCGAACGATGTATTTTCGCCGAACGTTTGCATTCAACCAAAACCCTCTGGGGGTAACGCTGGTTTTGTCCAACTTGGTTGAGGACGGGGCCGTGTTCTACCTCAATGGAGTTCGCATCGGCGACATCCGCGTGCCCACCACGGATCCGAATCTAAGTTTTAACACCGACGCCACCGGCGCGCCCGAACCGCACCCCGGTTGGGAGGTGCTTACGGTTCAGCCGACCAATCTCGGACAAGGCAACACCAACCTGCTGGCCGTCGAACTGCATCAGAGCGGCACCGCAAGCAGCGATGCGGCAATGGCCGTGGTATTGGATGCCATTCTGCCCACCCCTATCGTCATCACGAATCAGCCGGATGACGTCGAGATCACCGTCGGTGCGACCCTCACGCTTGAAGTCGGAGCCGCCGGGTCGAACCCGCGTTATCAGTGGAGAAAGGATGGGGTAAATATTCCCAATGCGACCAACGCGATCTATTCCAAGCTAAATGCCCAACTGAGTGATGCTGGAACGTACTCGGTTACCGTATCCAACGCGATCAGCGGGCAAGTCAGCTCCAACGCGATCGTCACAGTCGTTCAAGATACGACGGGACCGGAACTAGTGACCGCCGTTGCAGATCGGGCGGTCACCAACGTGATTGTTGTGACCTTCAGCGAAGCGGTTGCCCCGACGAGTGCTCGCAACACGAACAACTATCAGATTTGCAACACCAACGGCACCTCTTGCTTGGTTGTGACGCAGGCCATTGCCAGCGGCGCCAACGTCCAACTGCGCCTCAACACGAACATGATGGCCAACACGCTTTATGTTCTGACGGTCAATAACGTGCAGGATGTTCGCGGCAATCCTGTTGATCCCAACTCGCGCATTGCGGTTTCGGTCTATCAGTCGATCGCAGAGATTGGCGACAATTGGAAGATTTACGACCCGTTGCTCTACCCGCCCCTGACCACTGACGCGTGGAAGCATCGAATTTACGATGATTCCGAGGAAGCCGGCTGGACGGTGGGAGCGGGCATCTTTTACTACGGGGAGTTGGTTCTGAGCGGTGACATTTGTGGCGGCCAAGAGGGTTTCCCGATTACTTATCTGCCGAGTCAAACCTATCATTTCCGCAAGGCTTTCAACCTTGGGACAAATGCGGGGACCGGAGTGCTGCGCATCAACGCTTTGGTGGATGATGGCGCGGTCATCTATATCAATGGCACTGAAGTGCGACGAATCCGGATGCCGGCCGGCCCGATTACCTTGACCACCGTGGCAAGCCCGGGCGTAGCGGTTCCGAATTGCGACCGGGTAGCCGATATCCGGTTCACGGGCTTCGTCAACGGAACCAACGTCATCGCCGTGGAGGTTCATCAGGAAAACAACGGATCTGGTGATCCTGACGGGCTGGACGTGGCTTTCGGTGTGGAAATGCAACTGGCGCTGACTGCCGCCTTGCCCGAGCCGAAGGTCAAGATCACCAGCCCTGCCAACGGCGAGGTCTTCGTTGGCGGCCCGATTGAGATTGCGGCCACGGCGTCGGATGCCGACGGCCGGGTCACGAACGTGCAGTTTTATGCCGGCACTACCCTCCTCGGAAACGACACAAACTCTCCCTATGCCTTCAGTTGGGTCAGCCCCCCGGCGGGGACGCACATCCTGACTGCCGTGGCGCGCGATAATTCCGGGCTGATGGCCACATCTGGCCCTGTGACCATTACCGTTGCTCAACCTCCGACGGTGGCGATCACGTCTCCGACGGACAACGCCATATTCACCTTGGGCGCTCCCATCACGATCACCGCCACCGCCACCGCCCCGGGCAGTTCCGTATCGAATGTTGTCTTCCTCGACGGCGATACTTCGCTCGGCACGGATACCAACTCACCCTACAGCATCTCGTGGAGCAATGCGGCCGCCGGTGCCCACACGCTCAGGGCGGTTGTAACGGCCACCTCCGGGCTCAAGGCGACCTCGGCGCCGGTTAGCATCACCGTCCGCACGCCTCCCACGGTCGCGATCACGGGTCCTGCCGGCGGGGCCGCGTTCATCCTGGGAAGTGTTGTCAACATCACCGCGACAGCTTCGGATACGGACGGGACGATTAGTCAGGTCCAATTCCGCACCAACGGCGTCGCTGTGGGGACGGACACTACTTCTCCCTACGCAATCGATTACACGGCCACGGCGCCGGGATCGATCACGCTGACCGCTGTGGCAACAGATAGTCATGGCCTCATGGCCACTTCCGCGCCCGTTGTAATCTCGGTGCGGGCGCGACCCACCGTGGTCATCACCGCGCCGGCCAACGGCGCGGTCGTCCAACTGGGTGCCACCACGAACGTCATCGCGACGGCTGCGGATTCGGACGGAACCGTCAGTCAGGTTCAGTTCTTCGCCAACGGCACCAGCATCGGGACCGACAGCTCCGCCCCCTATTCCGCCAGCTACAGTGCCAGTTCCGCCGGTGCGGTGGCGCTGACCGCAGTGGCAACGGATAATCACGGGCTGATGGCGACCTCGGCCGTCGTCAACATTACGGTGCAAGGTGAACTGCGCCTGAACATCGCTCGCGAATCCCAGCCGGATCGAATCCGGATTTCCTGGAACGGCACGGCGACGTTGCAGAGCACGAGCAATCTGCTCAAGTCCAACACCGTCTGGGGCAACGTTACCAACGTGTCGCCCTACTTCGCCCCGACCACGGGGCCCAAGGTCTATTACCGGCTCAGGAATTAACTGGTGGGCCAGCACCACCATCTTTGAAAGACTGAAGCGGGGCGGAGCAGCCGCCCCGCTTTTGTTTTCCGGCGCATCGGGTTTTGAGACGAGGAGAGGCGAAGAGCGGTCCATCCTTTGCGGGCGGGAGCATCTGAAGGAGACATCCCTGGCTTGAATAACGACCGATCTCCGGCGCCGGCAAGCGCGGTGAACGGATTGGTCCTCGGCAGGTCGGCAGAAACCTCCGCATTCGCGTGCTCCGGGCTTGCTAGTGCATGCTGCTTGTCAAGCCGCTTGGCCGGGATGCGCCGTATCGATTCTATGGTACGGGCTCGAGACGGCCGTGTGGTATTGGCGCGCTGCGCGTGGGCGTCACGCCTTTCGCGTGAAAAGCGTGCGCGTGCCGCGCCCGAGATCGGGCGCCATGCTGAGGAAACCGCAGGTTTATGGGCGTGGCACCTGTAGTGCTCCCGCAGAGAAATAGGTTTGACAGTGACTCGCTCGGGAAGCGATCATGCGGTCGATCCACAACACGCAAGAACGAAAACACGAATGAAACACACGAAACATCTCTCTCGGGCTTTCACTCTCATCGAGCTGCTGGTCGTCATCGCCATCATCGCCATTCTGGCGGGGCTGTTGCTGCCGGCGTTGGCCAAAGCCAAAGCCAAAGCCGCCCGTATCAACTGCGTGAGCAACCTGAAACAGATCACGCTCGCCTTTAGGATGTTCTCCGGCGACCACCAAGAGCGTTTCCCGTGGTTGGTGGAGGAATACTCAGCCGCCAATCCCTCCGGCGATGGTGCCAAGGCTGCCGGGGGTACTTTCCCGGGCAACGTCCGCGACAATCTCATCATCTTTAAGTCGATCTCCAATGAGCTCAACACCCCGAAGGTGTTGGTCTGCAACTCCGACGATCGGACCCGAGCGAACACGTTTGAGACCTCGGCGCAAGTGGCCAGTGCCAATCCCTTGGACCGGTTGGATGAGATCAGTTACTTCGTTGGGCTCGACGCTGACGAAACCAAGCCGCAGACCGTTCTCGTGGGTGATCGCAACGTGATCAAGGGTGGAGGGACAACCATCGTTGCTGCTGGCTCGAGGGCCATCTGGACCCAAAGTGATTTGGCGAACCCGAACGCTGCATTTCACACGACAATGCATAACACCGCCGGGAATCTCGGCATGGCGGATGGGAGTGCCCAGCAGGTCACCTCGGCCGGGTTGAACACGGCTCTGAAGAATGCTCTTTCACTTTCGACGGAAGTGATTTGGCAATTCCCGTGATGTGAATGCGGCCTGCCTTTCCGTGCCGACTGGTGTCGGAGACGCCGCCGCAGTGACGCGAAAAGACCGTCAACAATAGAAACGAAAATGAAAACGAATCGTAATTCGCGGTGTTGGGCGTTCACCCTGATTGAGCTGTTGGTTGTCATTGCGATCATCGCCGTGCTCGCAGGCCTATTGTTGCCGGCCTTGGCCAAGGCCAAGGCCAAAGCCCAGCGAGTCAATTGCACCAGCAACATGAAGCAAGTCTCGCTGGCGTTGATCAACTGGGTTCAGGATGCCAACAAGGGAGCCCCGCCTTGGCGCATCCGTTATATCCCCGGCGTGACTGTGCCGCAGGATCCGGAGACCGGGGGAACGCAGGGCCATCCGGCGGATCAAAATGCATGGCTGCACTTCTCATGGATCTCCAATCAATTGCCGGATCCTGGCGTCCTTGCGTGTCCCGCTGACAAGCGAGCCAAGAGGGCGGGTAATTGGGGAGCCCAGTTGGATGGCGGCTTCATGCATGCCCAGAACCGTGCCTTGGGCATGAGCTACGCCATCGGTGTTGATGCAGGTTACGTCAACGGCGGAATCAGTTGGGAAAAGGCTCAGAATCACATCCTCTTCATGGATCGTAACGTTCGCGGAAGCTCCGCCGGGGCGGGGTGCTCCTCGGGCATCAACGGAGTGATTCTCATGAACGTTCGCCCCACTATGGACGCAAACATCGGGTGGACCAACGCGCTGCACGGTGCACAAGGTGGAAACATCGCTTTGGCTGACGGTAGTGTTCATCAGGTCAACAAATCGGGCCTCTGGGATCTCCTTCGGCTGGGGGATGACATCGGTTCAAGTGGTACGCACTACTTATACCCTTAAGCACGGGGTTTTCTCAAAAGGCGTTCCCGCCTGAAGCGGGAACGCCTTTTTCGTTTTTGGCACGATGATCGCCCTGTCGGAGCCCGACCGCAGATTCAGTTCGCAATGACTTCTCATCATATAGCCATTGACCTCGGCGCCGAAAGCGGGCGGTTAATGTTGGGCACGTTGGAGGACCAGAGGGTGAGCTTGGAGCCAATCCGGCGATTTCCCAATGACCCTCGCCAGACGGGAGATGTGCTCTCTTGGAATGTCCCGACCCTGTGGGCCGAGGTCCGCGCCGGTTTGAGAGATGTCGCCGCGCGAAACCTTCCCATTCGGAGCGTGAGCACGGACTCGTGGGGAGTGGATTACGTGCTGGTGGACCCGGCGGGTCGATTGATCGAACCAGCCTACCACTACCGGGATTCGAGGACGAGCCGGGGCGTGGCGGCGGTGCAGGCGCGCGTTTCCTGGCCAGAGATATTCGCGGAGACCGGCATCCAGTTCATGCCGCTGAACACGGTCTATCAACTGGCCGCCGAGCCTCCGGCCAGGCTGGCCAGTGCCGGCCGGATGTTGATGATCGCGGATGCGTTCAATC